>NZ_JBEPBA010000021.1:0-184957 GCF_040298885.1 Streptomyces sp. NPDC001137 | reverse complement strand
CCCCGCCCAACCCGCGCCGGGCGCCGGGCCCCCCCCCCCGCCCACTAACCCCCGCCCCCCCCCCCCCCGCGCCCCCCGGGGGCGCCCCGCGCGGGGGGGGGGGGGCCGACAGCTGCGCGGAGCCGGCGCTCCGGCCAACTTCGGTGCGGGCCGTGTCAGTTGCCCCGGATGTCCGCGAAGACGACCTCGAACTCCTCCAGCGAGGTCACGGTCACGTGCGCCTTGGCCGCGCCCTCATGCCGGGCCACCGCCTGGGGCCCGCGGGACGCAACGAGGGAGCCGCGGTCCGTGAACGTGGTGCCGACTCGGCCGCGTCCGTGCTCCCGGTCGACGAGCAGAACCGCCCTGGCCAGCCCGGACAGCGTCTCGAGCCTGGGCACCACCGAGGCGCGGAAGGTCTCGGTGAGCAGGTCGGCGTCCATGGGGTCGAACTCCAGCCTGGTGATCCGCAGTCCGGCGCCTGCTTCCGGCTGACGCACCTGGTGGAAGACCGTCGCCTCGTAGTTCTCGACCGCGGTAGTCGCCGCGAAGGGCTCCAGCAGCGCACCGCGCCGCTCACGCATCACCTCGTCGCTGTTGCGCCGGGCCTCCTCGGACTCCCACCAGCTCGCTGCCAGCAGTTTGCCGACCTCCCGGTCCACGAAGATGCCGGCCCCGCGATAGCCCGGGCGCTCCTCCAGCAGATCCCGGCCCTGCGAGTTCAGTGCCCTGATGGCCGTGTCGATCTTCGCGGGATCCCCCGTCGCATACACCGTGCGAACGAACATGACGCCTCGCCTCCCAGAAGTCGGGCGCATATCTGGATATTCCGTCTCTCCAGTCTTCTCCTCCGGGCAAACCGCTGCAATCAGGCCCGGACACGGCCTCATGGCACGGTAGTCCAGACCATGGGGTTGACGGGGGCACGTAAAGAGGGCCACCTTGTACGGCACCCACGTAAGGAAACTTTCCTAACAGAAGGGTCCCCCACAGTGCGCATACGAACACTGACCCTCGCCGCGGCCTCCGGGGCCGCACTGCTCGCCGCCGGAGTGCTGCCCGCGAACGCCTCCGGTACGGCAAGGCCGGCCTCCGCCCAGGAGGGCTCGGTCAGCGCGGCCGACCTGCTCGCCAAGGTGACGTCGTGTCAGCAGATCTCCAACGGCAAGTACAAGACGGACGACGAGACTTCGGCCAAGATCCCGGTCTGCGGCAAGAACGGTGCGGTCTTCTGGAAGGCCGACATGGACATCGACTGCGACGGACAGCGCACCTCGAAGTGCAACGAGAACACCGACCCCTGGTACCAGGACGACACGGCGTTCCACCAGTCCAACGGCAAGCCCCTCAAGGCCGATTCACTGCCGTACGTGGTCGTGCCCAGCTCCAGCAGCATCTGGAACTACTCGAGCGCCGGCATCAAGGGCGGCGGGGTGGTCGCCGTGATCTACAACAACAAGGTCGAGTACGCCGTCGTCGGCGACACCGGCCCCACGAAGATCATCGGTGAGGCCTCGTACGCCACCGCCCAGGCCCTCGGCATCGACAGCAACCCCGAGACCGGCGGCGCCGACTCCGGCGTGACCTACATCCTCTTCAAGAACTCGCAGGTGTCCCCCATCGAGAGCCACAGCGCGGCGGTCTCGCTGGGGGATCAGCTGGCGAAGAAGTTCCTCCAGAACAACTGAGGCCACGGCGCACGCGGGCCGCGGGACAGCCCAACTGTCCTGGTCAGGTCGGTTGGGCTGTCTCACATGGCGTGTGCGGCCGTGTGCACGGTGTGTGCCGCGAGGACGAACACGTCCGGGCGGTGGTGGACGCTCGCCTTGTCGTCGGGGTCGAGGAGCTGGTCGAGGGTGGCGCGGTCGGTGGCGTCGAGGTGGTCGCCGAGGCCGTCACGGAGGCGGGAGAGGGAGGCGGCGACGTAGGCGCGGGCGCGGTCCTTGGCCGGGGCCGGCAGGTCGAGCAGGAAGGTGCGGGTGCCGGTGGGCCTCAGGCCCGCGGCCGCCATCAGGGCCGGCCAGTCCTCCGTCTCGGCGACCGCGCCGGGCAGGCTCGACCGCATCTCGGCGAACCACTCCTCCTCCAGCACGTCGAGGCGGGCCTGCAGACCCGGGCGGCCGATCCCGATGTCGCGCGGCAGGAACCGCGCGGGCAGACCGCCCTCCATGAGCGCGAGTGTGCCCCCGGGCGCGAGCCGCGCGGCGAAGGCGGCCAGGGCGGCCCGCTGGTCGCCGATGTGGTGCAGGCTGCGGCTGGCCCACAGCAGATCGGCGGGGTAGTCCAACTCGTCCAGTACGCCCGGCAGTTCACCGGTCAGCGTGCCGAAGCGATCGCCGACCCCCAGCCGGTCGGCACGGGCACGGGCCCGCTCAAGGAGCGGCGCCGAGCCGTCGACCGCGACGACCCGGGCCCCCGGGAAGGCCTCGGCGAGCAGACAGGCGACCACACCGGGTCCGCTGCCCGCGTCGACGATCAGCCCGGGTTCGGTCTGCTTGTCGGTCAGCCAGGTCATGGCCCGCTCGTAGAGGGACGTGAACAGCTCCGCCTGCGATTCCAGCAGCGGGGCCATCTCGGCCCAGTCGATGTCGGTGTGGTCGTGGTGGTGACCGTGCTCTCGGTGTCCGTGGTGGTGTCCTTGCGCCATGGAGGTCAGCCTCTCGTCCGGGTGCGACCCAGCGTGCGCCGACGCACCGCATGACGGCCAGCACGGTTGCCGTAACGGCAAAAGTCGGCGGCAAAAATGAGGTGCACGGTGCCTGACGGGTCATCGACGATGGCCCGATGGACGACGGACTGGTGGAGAGGTTCCTCGACGACGGGTTCGTGAAGATCGAGGGGGCGTTTCCGCCACGGGTCGCCGAGGACTGCGCGCGGCTGCTGTGGAAGGAGACGGGGTACGACCCCGAGGACCCCGGCACCTGGAAGGACCCGGTGGTGTGGGTGGGGGGAATGGCCCAGGGCCCGTTCGCGGCGGCGGCCAACACACCTGTGCTGCACGAGGCGTTCGATCTGCTGGTGGGCGAGCGGCGCTGGGACCCCCGCTACTCACTGGGCAGCTTCCCGTTGCGCTTTCCGAACGAGGAGGAGCCGGACGACGCCGGCTGGCACATCGAGGGCAGTTACCTACCTCAGGGCGCCGAGCTCTGGCACACCAATCTCCGCTCCAGGGATCGCGCCCTGCTGATGCTGTTCCTGTTCAGCGAGGTGACCGAGGACGACGCCCCGACCCGTATCAGGGTCGGCTCCCACCTGGACGTGCCACAGGTCCTGGCGCCGTACGGCGACGAAGGCGCGGACTTCATGACGCTCGGCCCACGGGTGGACGCCGCCTCCGCGCACCGCCCGCTCGCCCACGCCACCGGCCGCCCCGGCGACGTCTACCTCTGTCACCCCTTCCTGGTGCACGCCGCCCAGCCCCATCACGGCACCCGCCCCCGTTTCATGGCGCAGCCGCCGCTGCACCTGAGGGAGCCGCTGGAACTGGAGCGGCGCGACGCCGACTACTCGGCGGTGGAGTTCGCGATCCGCCGGGGCCTGGCCCGGGGGGAGGGGTAGGCCCCGGCGGGGTCGGTCAGCCGTCGGTCACTACGACAGCGGCGGGTACGCGTTCTGCATCAACTGCTGGAACTGCGCCGAGAACCAGTGGCCGGACAGGGGCGCGTTCGGCAGGGCGCCGGACATGTTGTTGTTGTTGCGCGGGTTGCCCGTGTAGGTCGGGTCGCACATCCGGTCGAAGCCCTTGCCCTCGTCGTTCGGGACCGCCGAGCTGGCACCGTCGGACTCGCCCGGGGGCTTCATCCACACGTACGCGTCGATCCCGGCCGCGGGGCTGGCCTTGGGCCGTTCACCGAGGCCGGCGCCGGCCTGGTTGCACCAGTTGCCGGTGTTGAAGCGCCGGTCGATACGGCCGCCGTCGACGTAGGTGTTCACATCGGTCTGGGCGCCGGGACCGGTCGGCCGGGCGCTGCCGCCCCAGCCGTTGCGGGAGGTGTCGATGAGCATGCCGACGCCCGAGGGGAATCCCTGGCTCACGGCCTCCTGGCGGAAGGCCTGGGCGTAGGAGAGCTCGTCGACGTACCGGTTCCAGTCGACCCACTTCGACTGGCGCACGGACGTGCCGTTCACGGTGTCGTTGATGGTGTAGTACGGCTCCTTCAACGCACTGTAGTTGGCGGTGTTGGTGATGAAGCCATGGACGTCGTTCACCGTGGCACCCTCGGCGGTCGCCGCCTGCTTGATCGTCTGGACCGTCGCCGAGAAGTTGTCGTCCCAGCCGAGCCAGCCGTGGTGCCCGGCGTCCACGTAGTTGTAGACGTTGGGGACGTCACCGAGCTTGTTCAGCGCGTAGCCGACACCCTTGATGTAGTTGCCGTTCGCCTTCATCGTGTCGCAGTTGGGGGTGGCGGTGTTCCGCGGCGAGACGTTGGTGACGAGGTTCGGCAGGGAGTCGAGTTCGACCGTGGTGACGATCCGCAGCGAGGCGTACTTGGGATCGGCGAGGATCGCGGCGATCGGGTCGATGTACTGCGTCTTGTACTTGTCGATGTCCGTCGGACCGAACTCACCGTTGGAGGCGAGCGCGGCACAGTCGCGGCCCGGCAGGTCGTAGATCACCAGCTGGACGACGAGCTCGCCGCTGCCCTTCTGCTTCAGGGCCTCGTCGAGGTGTGCCCGCAGGCCCATCTTCCCGCCGGCGCCGTTGATCGCGGCGACCCGGTCCAGCCACACACCGGTGGGCTGGTTGGCGACGCGGCTGCCGCCCGGCTCGGCGGCGGCGTTGGCGGACCACTCCGGGTTCACGTACACCTTGGCGCCGGTGTAGGGGTTGTCGGCCTTCGGGCCGGTCGGACCGGGGTCGGTCGGGCCCGGGTCGGTCGGGCCGGGGTCGGTCGGGCCGGGGTCGGTCGGGCCGCCGTCGACGTTGCAGGTCACACCGTCGAGGGTGAAGGTGGCCGGGACGGCGTTGCTGCCGCTGTAGGTGCCCTGGAAGCCGAAGCTGACCGAGCCGCCGGTGGCGAGGGTTGCGTTGTAGCTCTCGTTGGCTGCGGTGACGGCCGCCCCGCTCTGGCTGATCTTCGAGTTCCAGAAGTTGGTGATCTTCTGGTTGCCGGCGTACGACCACTTCACCGCCCAACTGCTCTTGGCGGCGCTGTTGTTGGTGACGGTGACGGCGGCGGTGAAACCGGAGCCCCAGTCGTTCTGCACCTTGTATTCGACGGTGCAGGGGACGGAGGCCGCGGAGACATCGCCGGGGACGACGGCCGTCGCGGCCCCGGCGGTCCCGGCGACCAGCGCCAGGGCGGCGAGCAACGCTGTTCTGGTACGACTCATGAGTGCGGGTTTCCTTCTCCGATGCGTGAATTGCGGGATACGGGACTTACGGGTTGAGGGCGCGCAGGTGATCGCGCAGCCCGGTGCCGTACGACGTGGGGGTTCCGTCGTAGTTGGAGATCAGGGAGGGACCGGAGGAGCAGTCCCAGGTGTTCCAGGTCCAGCCGAGGTAGGACAGGCCGCGGTCGTCGAACCACTTCATGACCTGGTCGACGAAGGAGTGCGAGCAGGTGTTCTCGCCGATCTCCCCGGCCATCAGCGGCACCTGGGCCGCGACCGGGGCGAGGGTGGAGTTCCAGCAGCTCTCGTTCGCGCAGGTGTTGAAGTTGTAGACGTGGTAGGCGGCGACGAGATTGCCCGTCGGGTCGGCGGGCCTGTACGTCAGCCACTGCCCGAGGTCGTTCGAGTACGCCAGACCGCCGGCCATGACGACGTTCCTGGCGCCGGTGCCGCGCACGGCATCGACGAGGTCCTGCATCCCGGCGACCTGGTAGCCGATCCCGGGGCAGGTGCCCCCGTCCTTCCAGCACTGCCACGCCTGGGTGGTGGTGGAGGTCGCCCGGTCCGGGTACGGCTCGTTGAACAGGTCGAACACGACCGCCGGGTCGGCCTTGAAGGTGCTCGCCACCGACGACCAGAACGACGGTGTGTACTGCATGTCGGGCATCGGCTTCTGGCAGGTGGCGTGTACGTCGGAGCAGCCCGCCGAGTTGCCGGTGTACTGGCCGTAGGTCCAGTGCAGATCGAGGATCGGCGTCAGACCGTGCGCCTCGGCCCTGGTCACCAGGTCCTTGACGGCGGCGATGTAGTTGGCGCCCGCGTACTCGGGCTTGATGGAGGAAAGACCCAGCCAGCACTCCTCGTTGAGCGGAATGCGGACGGTGTTCGCCTTCCAGCCGGCGATCGCCCTGAGCGCGGCATCGTCGACCGGGCCGTCCCAGATGCCCCGGCCCTGCACGCACATGAACTCACCACCGGACCGGTTGACGCCGAGCAGCCGGCGGTTCCTGCCGTCGGTGTCCACCAGCTTGTTCCCGGAGACATGCAGGGCGGGTGCGGTTCCACCGGCGGGCGGCCCGGTGGGGGTCGGGGACGGCTCCGCATCGGCGTTGCACGTCGTCCCGTTGAGCTTGAACGACGTCGGTACGGCGTTCGTCCCCGACCGGGAGGCGAGGAACCCGGCGCTGACGCTCGCGCCGGTGGCCAGCGAGCCGTTGTAGCTCTCGTTGGCCGCGGTCACCGTCGTACCGGACTGGGACCACTTGGCGTTCCAGCCCTGGCTGACCTTCTGGCCGTCTGCGAAGTCGAAGCTGAGGCTCCAACTGCTCATGGCTGCCGTGTTGTTGGTGATCTTCACGGCGCCCTGGAAGCCGTTGTCCCACTGGCTGGTGACGGAGTACTCCACCGAGCAGGCGGGGGTGGCTCCCCGTGCCGTGACGACCGGCGCGACCGCCGTGCCCACCAGGGCCACGGCGGCGGCAACAAGTAAAAGACCTGAACGCGGGGGGTGTCGCATGAGCGAGTCCTTGCAGTTCGGGCGCGCCGTGACGGACGCGTCGACTGATGGAATCGCTCCCACTGGTGTCCATGAAGCTAGCGCCAAGTGACGGCAAAGGACAGGGGAGTCACAGACTTTCCTGACTTTCCCTCAGCTGAAGCGCGTCGAATCTTTTCGACTCTTCAAGCACCTTGACCGCCCTCACCCCCGTCCCCACTATGGGAGCGCTCCCACTGGTTCAAGGCTTGTTGCTCCTCCCTTCCCCCACGTCTTTTTCCGAGCCGCAAGGAGGAACCAGCACATGCAGCCCAGCAGGAGACGCAGAACTGCGCGGCGGTTGTGGACCGCCGTGGTGGCGGCCCTCGCTCTTCCGCTCACCATGCTCGGCACCGGCACGACTCCCGCTCATGCGGCGGCACTTCAGTGCAGCGTCGACTACAAGACGAACGACTGGGGCTCCGGCTTCACCGCCGACCTCACGCTCACCAACCGCGGAACCGACGCGATCAACGGCTGGACGCTGACGTACGCCTACAGCGGCAACCAGAAGCTCAGCAACGGCTGGAACGGCACCTGGTCCCAGTCCGGTCAGTCGGTCACCGTGAAGGACGCCGGTTACAACGCGAAGATCGCCGCGGGCGCGGCGGTCTCCACCGGCGCGCAGTTCACCTACAGCGGCACCAACACCGCTCCCACCAGTTTCGCGATCAACGGCACCACCTGCGCCGGCGCGCACCAGCCGCCGGTCACCGTGCTGACCAGCCCCGCCGCGGGCGCGGTCTACACGCAGGGCGACCCGGTCCCGCTCGCGGCGACCGCCGCCGCGGCCGACAACGCGACCATCAGCAAGGTCGAGTTCTACGACGACACCACTCTGCTGGGCACGGACACCAGCGCGCCCTACACCCTCTCCGCCTCCGGTTTGACCGTGGGCAGTCATTCCCTGGTGGCGAAGGCGTACGACAGCCTGGGCGCGTCCGCGGAGTCGACGCCCGTCGGCATCACGGTCGCCTCGGGTCCCGCCGTAGTGGCCTCGCCGACCCAACTGGGCGTCCAGCAGGGCAAGACGGGCACCTACGACGTGAAGCTGTCGACGCAGCCGAGCGCCAATGTGACCGTGACGACGGCCCGCGCGAGCGGCACCTCCGGCCTGTCGGTCACCGGCGGCGCGACGCTCACCTTCACGCCCTCCAACTGGAGCACCGCCCAGAAGGTGACCATCACCGCCGACACCTCCGGCACCGGTACGGCGTCCTTCGAGTCGACGGCGACGGGGTACACGAAGGCGACGGTCACGGTGACGGAGCTGGCGGCCTCGAAGGCGTACGACGCCCGCTTCCTGGACCTGTACGGCAAGATCACCAACCCGGCGAACGGCTACTTCTCCCCCGAGGGCGTTCCCTACCACTCGGTCGAGACGCTGATCGTCGAGGCGCCGGACCACGGCCACGAGACCACCTCGGAGGCCTACAGCTACCTGCTGTGGCTGCAGGCGATGTACGGCAAGGTCACGGGCGATTGGTCCAAGTTCAACGGCGCCTGGGAGATCATGGAGAAGTACATGATCCCCACCCATGCCGACCAGCCGACCGGCTCGTTCTACAACGCCTCCAAGCCCGCCACCTACGCGCCCGAACTGGACACCCCGAACGAGTACCCGGCGAAGCTGGACACGTCGGTCTCGGTCGGCTCCGATCCGATCGCGAGCGAGCTGAAGAGCGCGTACGGCACGGACGACGTGTACGGCATGCACTGGTTGCAGGACGTCGACAACGTCTACGGCTACGGCAACACGCCGGGCGGGACCTGCGAGGGCGGTCCGACGGCGAAGGGCCCGTCGTACATCAACACCTTCCAGCGCGGGCCGCAGGAGTCGGTGTGGGAGACGGTGCCGCAGCCGACCTGCGACGCCTTCAAGTACGGCGGCACGAACGGGTATCTGGACCTGTTCACCGGCGACTCGTCCTACGCCAAGCAGTGGAAGTTCACCGACGCCCCGGATGCCGACGCGCGCGCGGTGCAGGCCGCGTACTGGGCCGACGTGTGGGCCAAGCAGCAGGGCAAGGGCGCGGACGTCTCCGCGACCGTCGGCAAGGCCGCGAAGATGGGCGACTACCTGCGCTACGCCATGTACGACAAGTACTTCAAGAAGATCGGCAACTGCGTCGGTCCGTCCACCTGCCCGGCCGGCACCGGCAAGGACGCCTCCGACTACCTGCTGTCCTGGTACTACGCCTGGGGCGGCGCCACCGACACCAACGCGGGCTGGGCCTGGCGCATCGGCTCCAGCCATGTGCACGGCGGCTACCAGAACCCGCTCGCCGCGTACGCGCTGAGCTCCTACGCCGACCTGAAGCCGAAATCGGCGACGGGCGCGACCGACTGGAACAAGTCGCTGCAACGGCAGCTGGAGTTCTACCGGTGGCTCCAGTCGTCCGAGGGTGCCATCGCGGGCGGCGCGACCAACAGCTGGGCGGGCCGGTACGCGACCCCGCCGGCGGGTACCTCGACCTTCTACGGCATGTACTACGACTGGCAGCCCGTCTACCACGACCCGCCGTCCAACCAGTGGTTCGGCTTCCAGGCGTGGTCGATGGAGCGGGTCGCCGAGCTCTACCAGCAGACGGGGAACGCACAGGCGAAGGCGGTCCTCGACAAGTGGGTGAAGTGGGCGCTGTCCAAGACCACGATCAACCCGGACGGCACCTATCGGATCCCCGCGACGCTGCAGTGGTCGGGCCAGCCCGACACCTGGAACGCCGCGAACCCCGGCTCCAACAGCGGGCTGCACGTCACCGTCGCCGATTACACGAACGACGTCGGTGTGGCCGCCGCGTACGCCAAGGTCCTGACGTACTACGGCGCCAAGTCCGGTGACACGACGGCCAAGTCGACGGCGAAGGCGCTGCTGGACGGCATGTGGAACAACTACCAGGACAGCCTGGGCATCGCCGTCCCGGAGACGCGCACCGACTACAGCCGGTTCAACGACAGCGTGTACGTGCCGAGCGGCTGGAGCGGCAAGATGCCGAACGGCGACGTGATCAACTCGTCGTCGACCTTCTCCTCGCTGCGGTCGTTCTACAAGAACGACCCCGCCTGGTCGAAGATCCAGGCGTATCTGGCGGGTGGGGCGGCGCCGTCGTTCACGTATCACCGGTTCTGGGCCCAGGCGGACATCGCCCTGGCCATGGGCTCGTACGCGGAGCTTCTCGAATAAGTCCCCGCCTGCCCGCGCCCCTGAAGGGCGCTCCCGTACCGCCGGTTCATCTGAGCCGCCGGGCGGCCCCCACCCGCACTGGGGGCCGCCCGGCACTCGCACGTTCCCCTGATGGAAGGACCCCACCGTGCGAAGAACCCGCATTCTCACGGCCGTGCTGGCCCTCGCAGCCGGCTTACTGGCAGGATCCCCGCCCGCGCTCGCCGCCGGCGGCACCCCGAAAGTGCAGCTTGCCGCAGACACGTACACCTGGAAGAACGCGCGGATCGACGGCGGCGGCTTCGTCCCCGGCATCGTGTTCAACCGGAGTGAGAAGAACCTGGCCTACGCCCGCACCGACATCGGTGGCGCGTACCGCTGGCAGGAGGCGAGCAAGACCTGGACGCCGCTGCTGGACTCGGTCGGCTGGGACCAGTGGGGGCACACCGGGGTCGTCAGCCTGGCCTCCGACTCCGTCGATCCGGACAAGGTGTACGCGGCCGTCGGCACGTACACCAACGGCTGGGACCCGACGAACGGTGCCGTGCTGCGGTCCGCCGACCGCGGCGCGAGCTGGCAGAAGACGGATCTCCCCTTCAAGCTGGGTGGGAACATGCCCGGCCGGGGCATGGGCGAGCGGCTCGCGATCGACCCGAACAAGGACAGCGTGCTGTATCTGGGCGCGCCCAGCGGCAAGGGGCTTTGGCGGTCGACGGACTCCGGTGTGACCTGGTCGCAGGTGACCGGCTTCCCCAACGTCGGCAACTACGTGCAGGATCCCAGCGACACCAGCGGATACGCCTCCGACAACCAGGGGATCGTCTGGGTCACCTTCGACGAGTCCACCGGTACGTCCGGCACGGCGACGAAGACCCTCTACGTCGGGGTCGCCGACAAGGACAACGCGGTGTACCGCTCGACGGACGCGGGCGCCACCTGGACCCGGCTGGCCGGGCAGCCGACGGGATATCTGGCGCACAAGGGTGTGCTGGACGCGAAGAACGGCTACCTGTATCTCGCCTACAGCGACAAGGGCGGCCCCTACGACGGCGGCAAGGGCCGGCTGTGGCGGTACGCGACCGCGACCGGCACCTGGACCGACATCAGCCCGGTCGCCGAGGCCGACACGAACTACGGCTTCAGCGGACTGACCGTCGACCGGCAGCATCCCGGCACGGTGATGACGACCGCGTACAGCTCCTGGTGGCCGGACACCCAGATCTTCCGCTCCACCGACAGCGGCGGCACCTGGACGAAGGCCTGGGACTACACGTCGTACCCGGGCCGCTCGAACCGCTACACCATCGACGTCTCGTCGTCGCCCTGGCTGACCTTCGACGCGAACCCCTCGCCCCCCGAACAAACCCCGAAACTCGGCTGGATGACGGAGTCGCTGGAGATCGACCCGTTCAACTCGGACCGGATGATGTACGGCACGGGGGCGACGCTCTACGGCACCGAGAACCTCACCCAGTGGGACAGCGGGGGCCAGTTCACCGTGAAGCCCATGGTGCGGGGGCTGGAGGAGACGGCCGTCAACGACCTCGCCTCTCCCCCGTCGGGCGGCGCCCAGCTGTTCAGCGCGCTCGGTGACATCGGCGGTTTCCGGCACACGGACCTGACCAAGGTCCCTTCGATGATGTTCACCTCGCCGACCTTCACCACGACGACCAGCCTCGACTTCGCGGAGACCAACCCGAACACGGTCGTGCGGGTCGGCGACCTCGACTCCGGTCCGCACATCGCGTTCTCCACGGACAACGGCGCCAACTGGTTCGCGGGGACGGACCCTTCCGGTGTCTCCGGCGGCGGGACGGTGGCCGCGGCCTCGGACGGCAGCCGGTTCGTGTGGAGCCCCGCGGGCACCGGCGTGCGGTACACGACCGGCTTCGGGACTTCCTGGGCCGCGTCGAGCGGGATCCCCGAGGGCGCGACCGTCGAGGCCGACCGGGTCGACGCGAAGACCTTCTACGGCTTCAAGTCAGGGAAGTTCTACGTGAGTTCGGACGGTGGCGCGACCTTCACCGCGTCCTCGGCCACCGGCCTCCCCAACGGCGACAGCGTGCGCTTCAAGGCGCTGCCCGGCACGAAGGGTGATGTCTGGCTCGCGGGCGGCGCTTCCGACGGGGCGTACGGCCTGTGGCACTCCACGGACGGCGGGGCGAGCTTCACCAAGCCGGCCAACGTCGAGCAGGCCGACACGATCGGCTTCGGCAAGGCGGCGACGGGGGCCTCGTACCAGACCCTCTACACCAGCGCGAAGATCGGCGGCGTACGCGGCATCTTCCGCTCGACCGACAAGGGCGCCAGCTGGACCCGTATCAACGACGACGCCCACCAGTGGGGCTGGACAGGCGGGGCGATCACCGGCGACCCGCGTGTCTACGGACGGGTGTACGTCTCCACCAACGGCCGGGGTGTCGTCTACGGCGACACCCCCGACACGGGCGGAGGCGGGGACAACGGCGGCGGTGGCGGCACGGACCCGGCGCCGACCGGTGCCTGCACCGTGACCTACAAGATCACCAACCAGTGGTCGGGCGGCTTCCAGGCCGACGTCCAGCTCACCAATACGGGTGCGAGCGCCTGGAGCGGCTGGTCACTCGGCTGGACCTTCGCGGACGGCCAGAAGATCACCCAGCTGTGGAACGCCGACCACACCCAGTCGGGCGCGGCGGTGACGGCGAGGAACGTGAGCTGGAACGGCACGGTGGCGGCCGGTTCGTCCGTGGGCTTCGGGTTCACGGGCAGCTGGTCGGGGGCGAACAGGAAACCGAGCTCGTTCAAGCTGGGCGACCAGACCTGCACGGTCGCCTGACTGGGCCGAACGGTTGCCGGGAGTGATCCTCGAGTTGCGGAGCGCAGAGGGCCACCTGAATCTGATTGAACCTGATCAAGGAAGGTCCGGTCCCACATGCCCGTCGAAAGGACAGTGATGTCGCAACGCACACGCAAGTCGACCCGCTCTCGCGTCGCGGCGGTCCTCGCCGCTCCCGTAATCGCCCTGACCCTCATGGCGCCGAGCGCGTCTGCGGCTCCGGCGCCCTCCAAGTGCGAAGGAACCATCCACATCTCCCTTCTGGGCCACCAGACATGCGTCTCGTCCAAGGGCGACAACGGCGACCACCATGACGTGCTCTCGGGCCTTCTGGGCGTCGTGACCGGCCTCCTGGGCGGTCTGTTGGGTGGCGTCCTGGGTGGCTGAAGCCCACCCGGCAAGGTGAGGCGGTCGCCCGCGATCGGCGGGCGACCGCCTTTCGGGTCCCGTCAGCCGTCCGCGTGGGAGGACCGGCCGGTCTTCGCATCCGCCATCCAGGACGCGGGCCTGGAGCCGTCCTCGTCGACCTTGAACTCCTCGATGCCGGGGCGGGACGGGTCCAGGTCACCCACCTGCATGGCGTTCCCTCATCCGCCGCCCCTTTCCGCCAAGTTGCCGTATCTGCCGGCCAGTTGAGCAACCGTGCGGGCGATGCGTTCGCGCAGTTCGGGCGGCTGGAGCACCTCGATGTCAGTGCCCAGGCGGAGGAACTCGCCGTGGGCGTGCTCGACGGACTCGATGGGGACCGTGGCGAGGGTCCAGCCGTCGTCGTCCGTACGGCTGTCGACGGCCCTGGGCAGCCGTGCCCCCGGCGCCAGCCTGACCAGTGCCTCGCCGCGGTACAGCCGGTCGTGGAAGTCGCGCTGGTGCGCCGTCCAGTAGGCAGCCAGGTCGAAGTCGTCGGGGCGGGTGAACTCCTCTGCGGAGGCGGCGAGTCGGAGGATCTGGTCGACGCGGAAGGTGCGGGGGCCCGGGCCCGCGACGACGTACCAGCGGCCGGCCTTCAGCACCAGTCCGTACGGCTCCAGACGGCGTTCCACGTCGGTGGGTTCGGCCCAGCGGCGGTACAGGACGTTCAGGACGCGGCTGTTCCACACCGCGTCGGCCACGGCCGGCAGATACGGCGCCTCCTCGGCGTCCGCGTACCAGCCGGGGGCGTCGAGGTGAAAGCGGCCGCTGATCCGGTCGGCGTGCATGCGCAGCTCCGGCGGCAGGGCGGCACGGACCTTGAGCTGGGCTGCGGCGAGCACCGAGCCGAGGCCCAGCTCCGCGGCCGGGCCGGGAGCACCGGCCAGGAAGAGGGCCTCGGCCTCGTCGGCGGTGAGGCCGGTCAGACGGGTGCGGTAGCCGTCGAGCAGACGGTAGCCGCCGGCGTGTCCCGCGTCGCCGTACAGCGGAACGCCCGCCGCGCCCAGCGCCTCGACGTCCCGGTAGACCGTGCGGACCGAGACCTCCAGCTCCTCGGCGAGCTGGGCGGCGGTCATCCGGCCCCGGGTCTGGAGGAGGAGCAGGATCGAGACGAGCCGACTGGACTTCACTGACACAGGATGTCAGTGAAGTCGGCCTAGCGTCCTGTCCATGCCCTTCACGGAGAAGTTCCTGACCGTGCCGCCGCCCGTCGAGGTGGCGGGACGGCTGATCAAGCGCTACCACGTCACGGCCGACCCGGCCGGCATCGCACCCGACGTGGAGAAGGCGGCGTACGCGATCCTGCCGGAGCTGCTGCCGGAGCCGGACGGCACTCCTCCGGCGACGTTCGTCGTCGTTCACCGGGGAAACGACGACGGTGCCTACATCAACGCCTACAGCTGGGTGTGGGACAACGTCCTGCACTACGCGAACGCCGCGGCCGGTCAGCCGGTCCTCGGCTGCCCCGACCACGACCCGACCCACTTCGTCCGGCCCGGACTCCCCTGGATCGGCTGCGTCTTCGAGTTGCCGCCGATCCAGCACGAACGGGACGCCTGGGTACGGCACATGCTCGTGCCCGAAGTCCCGGACCTGGACGCCTACCTGTCCGACTCCCTGCCCGCGGGAACCACTGGAGAGCGCTCATGAGCAGCCCGCACGACTTCGACTTCTTCACCGGCGAGTGGCAGGTCGCGAACCGCCGTCGCACCGACTTCCTCGACCCGGAGAGCGACTGGGTGGAGTTCCCGGCCACCCACTGGTGCCGGCCGCTGTTCGACGGGGCCGCGAACATCGACGAGATCGACATGCCGTTCCTCGGCGCGAAGGGGCTGACCCTGCGCCTGTTCGACGTGGAGCGCGAGGAGTGGTCGCTGAACTGGGCCTCCAGCCGCAGCGGCAAGCTCTTCCCGCCCGTGACCGGCCGCTTCGAAGGCGATCGCGGTGAGTTCTACGGCGACGACACGCACGACGGCAAGGACGTGCGGGTGCGGTTCGTGTGGGCGGACGTGTCGCCTGCCTCCGCCCACTGGGAGCAGGCGTTCTCCGTCGACGGCGGGGAGACCTGGGTGACCAACTGGACGATGGACTTCAGCCGGCCGCCGACTTCCTGAAGGCCCGGAGGCTGAACTCCGGGTCGGGACGCGGCCGTTCCTGGTCGGGCAGCGCCTGGATCCGGGCGACGAACCCTTCGGTGAGTGGATCCCCGGGTGGCAGCTGGGTGAACCAGCCGCGCCGCAGATCGGCGGCGGTGCGACGGGGGCTGCGGCCCTGACCGCGGCCGGGGAAACGGGCCTGCCCCGCCGGGTGCAGACGGTGCGCGGCGGCGTATGTCTCCACGAGCCGGGCGGCGTCCGGGGCCGGGCGGCGCGGGCGCGGGGCGAGGACGGCGTCGATGTCGCTGCCGACGTCGTGGGCGGCGGCCTTGTCGACAGTGGTGACGTACACACCGCCGGGCTTCAGGACGCGGGCGCACTCGGCGACGACGGCGCGGACGTCCTCGGGTTCGTCGAGCAGATGCAGCAACCAGACGCTGGTGACGGCGTCGAACGTCCCGTCGCAAAACGGCAGCCTGCGACTGTCGGCCAGCAGGACGCAGCCGGGCAGTCGCCGGGCGGCCATCCGGGCCATGCCGTACGTCAGGTCGGCGCCCGTCACCCGGGTGGCGGGCCGTGCGGCCGCGAGGCGCCGGGTGACGATCCCGGTGCCGCAGCCCACGTCGAGAAGCCGCTCGGCGGCCGCCGGGAGCAGGCCGAGCACGGCGTCGGCGGCGGCCGCGGCCCTCGGCTCGCCGCCGCGGCTGGCGTCGTAGGCGTCGGCTTCCTTGTCGTAGTCGAGCACGCGGCTCAGTGGGCCCCGTGGGCCTGTGCGAGGTCCTCGACCCTCTGCGCGAGGCCGAAGTCGAGCTCGGTGACCTTGCCGCCCGCGCTGTGCGTGTTCACCGACAGGGAGACGGTGTTGTAGCCGAGGGTGAGGTCGGAGTGGTGGTCGAGCTCGTCCTGGACCTGGGCGATGTGGATGACCATCGCGGTGGCGGCGAAGTGCGAGCCGAGCCGGTAGGAGCGGGTGAGCCGGTCGTCCTCGACCGCCCAGCCCGGCAGCTCGGCCAGTCGGTCCTCGATCTCCTTCAGCGACAGGGGTTCGACGGGCATGGGCTCGCTCCTTCCTCGGCACCGGGTGCTTCTTCAGCGTGCCACAGCAACTGACTGCGGTCCTGGTCAGAAGGGTTCCCGGGGGCGGGCCGGGGAACCCTCCGGACGGTCGGGGAACGGCTGCCCCCCTCACCGCTCGTGCAGTCGCTCCGCCGCCAGGTCGTCCGCGATCGCGGCGATCGTGCGCCTGCCCTCGACCCGCTCGACCCACTCGTGCGGCAGCCCGACGTCTCCGTGCACGGCCCCGAGGAGGTTGCCGCAGATGGAGCCGGTGGAGTCGCTGTCGCCCGAGTGGTTGACGGACAGCAGCAGGGCCTCTTTGACGTCCGGCTCGACGAGCGCGCAGTAGACGCCCATCGCGAGGGCCTGCTCGGCGACCCAGCCCGCGCCGAGGGACTGGAGCTTCTCCGCGGTCGGCCGCCCCTGGGCGGCGAGGTCGAGGGCCCCCTCCAGCGCGGCCGTCGTCTCCTCGTGACCGGGGTGGCGGGCCAGCAGCCGCAGCGTGCGCAGCACCGCGCCCTCCAGGGAGTCCCCCTCCACGACGTATGCCACGATCGCGGCCAGCGCGCCCGCCGCGTAGTAGCCGGTGGGGTGGCCGTGGGTGATCTGGGCGCCTCGGGCGGCCATGGCGAAGGCCCCGTCGGCGGAGTTGATCAGGCCGAAGGGGGCCGAGCGCATGACGGTGCCGCAGCCCTTGGAGTCGGGGTTGACCTGGCCCGGCTTGCCGTCGAGCGCGAGCCACGGGTCGGGGGTGTACGCCTGCGCGATCCCGGAGAGGCAGGCGTTGCCCGGCGCGCGGCGGGAGTACAGCCAGGGCTCGTCGATCAGGCCGCCCGTGGGGGCGGCGCCCTGCTCGGGGCCCGGCTTCGACTGGGTCTCCAGCCAGCGCTCGTACGCCTGACGCAGCATGTGTGCCCAGGCGCCGCCGATGCCCCGCTCCCGCTCCCTGGCGTGCGCCTGGATCAGGGCCTCGGCCGTGAACAGGGTCATCTGCGTGTCGTCGCTGAGCAGGCCCAGCGCGCCGTACGCACCGGGCACGAACCCGGTCACCCCGCGTTCGCCGTGGAGGGCGCGGATACGGTCCAGGGAGTTGAACTCGATGGGATAGCCGAGGGCGTCACCGATCGCACCGCCCAGCAGACAGCCCCGCACTCTGGCGCGGTACACCGCGGCGGTCTCCAGGGTCGGCTTCAACGGCGGCCACGTCATAAGGTGCGCTCCTCGACTACGGTCGTGCGTATGACCATTGTCGCGACGGGAACCAGCACCTCAGCCACCGCCCCCACCGACAAGGGCGTCGGCCCCCTCCTGCGGTCCTGGAGGGAGCGCCGCCGGGTGAGCCAGCTGGAGCTGGCGCTGCGGGCCGACTCCTCGGCGCGGCACATCAGCTTCATCGAGACGGGCCGTTCACGGCCGAGCGAGGAGATGGTGCTGCGGCTCGCCGAGCACCTCGACGTCCCGGTGCGGGAGCGCAACTCCCTGCTGCTGGCGGCAGGTTACGCCCCGCACTACCCGGAGACCCCGCTCGACTCGCCCGGGCTGGACGCCCTGCGCCAGGGCATGGAACGCCTCATCCAGTGCTACGAGCCCTACCCGGCGTTCGTGGTCGACTCGGTGTACGACGTGGTCGCGGCCAACCGGGGCATGACGATGTTCCTGGACGGCGTCGCGCCTTCGCTGCTCGAACCCCCGCTGAACGCCATGCGGTTGACGCTGCACCCCGAGGGCCTCGCGCCGCGCATCCGCAACCTCCCCGAGTGGCGCGGACATCTGCTCGCGCAGATGGAAAGGGAGATCGCCCTGCACCGCTCCGCACCCCTGCGGGCGCTGTACGAGGAGGTGGCGGCCTACCCGGTGCCGCAGCAGGAGCACGGCCACGACCACGAACCGGAGGAGCCCGTCCCCTACTTCGCGCTTCCGATGCAGATCGAGCACGAGGGCCGGACGCTGTCCTTCGTCTCGTCCATCTCCACCTTCAACACCCCGATGGACGTGACGGTCGCGGAGCTGGCCATCGAGACGCTCCTTCCGGCCGACCCGGCGACGGTCAAGTACCTCCAGTCGCTGATGCCCTGACGGACGCGCCCCCGCAACCCCGTCCGACCACCGGACGGCCCAGGTGGCGAGCGCCTCACCGCGGAACCCGTGAGACTGGCGGCGGAACATGACACACTGCTGCGCGGTTACTTCGGCGCGTAGGGGAGGCGTGGCGTGAGTGAGCGGCGTCCCGCGCCCACCGTGGGCCAGGTGGTGCTCGGCAGGCGCCTTCAGGAACTGCGGGAGGCGGCCCGGCTGGGGCGTGAGGAGGCCGCACGCGTCCTGCGGGTGGCCCCCGCGACCGTACGGCGGATGGAGATGGCCGAGGTCGCGCTGAAGATCCCGTACGTCCAGGTGCTGCTGGAGACGTACGGCGTCCCGGACGACGAGGCGGCCGCGTTCGTCGCCCTGGCCGAGGAGGCCAACCGGCCGGGCTGGTGGCAGCGCTTCCACGACGTGCTGCCGGACTGGTTCAGCCTGTATGTGAGCCTCGAGGGCGCAGCCGGCATCATCCGCTCCTACGAGCCGCACTTCGTGCCCGGCCTGCTGCAGACCGAGGACTACGCACGTGCGGTGATGGAGGCGGGCACGGTCGGGCAGACCGGTCCGGAGACCATCGAGCGGCATGTGTCGCTGCGGATGGCCCGGCAGCGGCTGCTGGACCGTGCGGACCCGCCCCACCTGTGGGTGATCATGGACGAAACGGTTTTGCGGCGCCCGGTGAGCACCCGCGGCGAGGTGATGCGCCGGCAGATGGACAAGCTGCTGGAGTTCGCCGAGCGGGACCGGGTCACGTTGCAGATCGCCGAGTTCAAGGACGGCCCGCACCCGGGCACCTACGCACCCTTCACCCTGTTCCGCTTCGGCGAGCCCGAGCTGCCCGACATGGTCTTCACCGAGTACCTGACCGGCGCCCTGTACCTCGACTCGCGCAAGGAGGTCTCCGCTCATCTGGAGGTCCTCGACCACATGACGGCGCGGGCCGCGTCGGCCGAGCGCACGAAGAAGATCCTGCGGGAGCACCGCGAGGCCTTCTGAGCCACCCACCGCACCTGTCCGACCGGAGGAGAAGACCCCGCATGACCGGATCCGACGACGCACCGCAGATCGACACCAGCCGGCCGCACCCTGCCCGTGTGTACGACTGGTGGCTGGGCGGCAAGGACAACTACCCGGTGGACGAGGAACTCGCCCGGAAGATCCTCGCCGTGGACAACAGCGCGGTGCGCGGGGCGCGGGCCAACCGGAGGTTCATGCACCGGGCCGTCCGCGCGGTCGCCGAGGCCGGGATCCGCCAGTTCCTGGACATCGGCACGGGCATCCCCACCGAGCCCAATCTGCACCAGGTGGCGCAGGCCGTGGCGCCGGAGTCCCGGGTGGTGTACGCGGACAACGACCCGATCGTGCTGCGGCACGCGCAGGCGCTGCTGCGCGGCTGTGAGGAGGGCCGAACGGAGTATGTGCACGCGGACGTGCGGGACATCGACAGCTTGCTGCGGCAGGCCGCCGAGACCCTGGACTTCTCACGGCCGGTCGCGCTGTCGCTGGTGGCGCTGACCCACTATCTGGACGACGGCGTTCACGACCTCCTGGCGAAGTACGTCGCGGCGCTCGCCCCGGGCAGCCATCTGATCCTTTCGCAGGTCACCCCCGACCTCAATCCGGAGGCCATCGCGAAGGCGGCGGGCGCCTTCCGCGCGAGCGGCACCCCGTTCTTCCCCCGCTCGATCACGGACTTCCAGCGCTTCTTCGAGGGCCTGGAGCTGCTCGGCCCCGGCGTGATCCCGGTGACCGGGTGGCGGCCGGAGGCCGAGGACGTGGCGGCGCAGACGGAGGGCGTCGTCCCGGTGTACGCGGGGGTCGCCCGCAAGCCCTGACCTCATGGCCGAGCACCCGTACGGGCGCCATGAACAGGTGCGTTCCCCCGCCCGGCCCTAGCGTCGAAGCACGGGGCGAGCAAGGGAGCGACGCAGGTGGCCGACACGCGAATACCGCCCGCCGGGCCGGGAGCGGTGCTGCTGGGCGCAGGACGCTTCTTCCGGCCCGGAGCGAGCGCCATGGGCTCCTGCACCGCGAAGGAGACCTGATGCCCTCCGACGCCGTGCTGTACCAGGCGGCAGCGCTCTGCCTGACCTATCCCGACGACGACTTCCGCGCCCGGCTGCCCCTGCTGCGCGAGGCAGCCCCGCAGCTGCGGGAGTTCACCGACCACGCGGCCGTCACCCCGCCCGGCGAGCTGGCCGCCCACTACCTCCAGGTCTTCGACTTCAAGAACCGGCACAGCCTCTATCTGAGCCGTTGGCGGGACGAGGGCACCCGGCGGCGCGGCATGTCGCTGGTCCGCTTCAAGGACGTCTACCTCGCCGCCGGTCTGGAGTTCACCGGCGAGGAACTGCCCGACTTCCTGCCCGCCGTCCTGGAGTTCGCGGCCCGCACCGGGAACACGGCCCTCCTCACGGAACACCGCGAGGCCCTGTGGCAGCTCCGGGCCCGGCTCGCCGACTTCGGCACCCCGTACGCATCCGTCCTGGACGCCGTGTGCGCCACCCTGCCGGTCCCCCATACGGAGGTTCGCTCATGACCACGCTCCTGTGGGGCGTTCTGCCGTACGTCGCCTTCGCCCTGCTCGTCGCGGGCCTGATCTGGCGCTACCGCTACGACAGATACGGCTGGACCACGCGTCCGTCGCAGGTGTCCGAGTCGAAGCTGCTGAACATCGCTTCCCCGGCCTTCCACTACGGCATCCTCTTCGTGCTGGCGGGCCACCTGGTGGGCCTGTTCGTCCCACGGTCGTGGACCGGCCCGTTCGGTGCCGGCGAGCACACGTACCACCTGTTCTCGCTCTACGGCGGCACAGTGGCCGGTGCGCTCGCCGTCGCCGGGATCATGCTGCTCATCCACCGCCGCCGCACGCACGCGCCGGTGTTCCGGGCGACGACGGTGAACGACAAGCTCATGTACGTCGTCCTGATCGCCGCCATCTGGATGGGCATGGCCGCGAAGCTCAGCCATGTCTCCGGCGACGGCTACAACTACGGTGCGTCGATCGCCCCTTGGGCCCGCAGCCTGTTCACGCTCCAGCCGAGGACGGACCTGATGGAGGGGGTGCCGGTGCTGTACCGGGTCCACGCGACGATCGGCATGGCGCTGATCGCCCTGGTGCCGTACACCCGCCTGGTCCACATGTTCAGCGTGACGGTGCAGTACCTGTTCCGCCCCTCGGGGGTGAACCGTGGCCGCGACCCCGGGCAGCCGGGGCCGCGGCCGGAGCGGCGGGACCGGGAGCGGACGGGCGTGTGACGGTCAGGCCGCGCCGCCCTTGGTGTCACGGTCCTCGTCGACGATCTCGGCGTCGACCACGCCCTCCTCGTCCTGCGGTGAGGTGTCCTGCTCGGTGCCGCCGGCGGAGGCACCTTGGTCGGCCTGGGCGTACATGGCCTGGCCCATCTTCTGGCTGACGGTGGCGAGTTTCTCGACCCCCGTCCGCAACTCGTTGGTGTCCGCGTCGCGTTCCAGCAGGCCCTTGAGTTCCGTGGCGGCCGTCTCGACCTCGGACTTGGTGTCGGCGGGGATCCGCTCCTCGTTCTCCCGCATGAACTTCTCGGTCTGGTAGACGAGTTGTTCGGCCTGGTTGCGCGTCTCGGCGGCCTCGCGGCGCTTGCGGTCCTCCTCGGCGTACTGTTCGGCCTCCCGCATCATGCGGTCGATGTCGTCCTTGGGGAGCGCCGAGCCGCCGGTCACCGTCATCTTCTGTTCGCGGCCGGTGGCGAGGTCCTTGGCCGAGACATGCATGATGCCGTTGGCGTCGATGTCGAAGGCGACCTCGATCTGCGGGACCCCGCGGGGGGCCGGGGGCAGACCCGTGAGGTCGAAGACGCCGAGCTTCTTGTTGTACGCGGCGATCTCGCGCTCGCCCTGGTAGACCTGGATGCCGACCGAGGGCTGGTTGTCGGTGGCCGTGGTGAAGATCTCCGAACGCCGGGTCGGGATGGTCGTGTTGCGTTCGATCAGCTTCGTCATGATGCCGCCCTTGGTCTCGATGCCGAGGGACAGCGGGGTGACGTCGAGGAGCAGCACGTCCTTGACGTCGCCGCGGATGACGCCCGCCTGGAGGGCCGCGCCGACGGCCACGACCTCGTCGGGGTTGACGCCCTTGTGCGGGTCCTTGCCGGTGAGTTCCTTGACCAGGTCGGTGACCGCGGGCATCCGGGTCGAGCCGCCGACGAGGATGACGTGGTCGACCGCGGACAGCTTGATCCCGGCGTCCTTGACCGCCTGGTGGAAGGGGGTCTTGCAGCGGTCGAGGAGGTCGGCGGTGAGCTCCTGGAACTGGGCGCGGGTCATCTTCTCGTCGAGGTGCAGCGGTCCCTCGGCGGAGGCGGTGATGTAGGGGAGGTTGATCGTCGTCTCGGACGAGCTGGACAGCTCGATCTTGGCCTTCTCGGCGCCCTCGCGCAGCCGCTGCACGGCCATCTTGTCGCCCGCGAGGTCGATGCCGTACTGCCCCTTGAACTTCTTGACGAGATGGTCGACGATCCGCTGGTCCCAGTCGTCGCCGCCCAGGTGGGTGTCGCCGTTGGTCGCCTTGACCTCGATGACGCCGTCGCCGATCTCCAGGAGCGAGACGTCGAAGGTGCCGCCGCCGAGGTCGAAGACCAGCACGGTCTGCTCCTCGCCGCGGTCGAGGCCGTAGGCGAGGGCGGCGGCCGTCGGCTCGTTGATGATCCGCAGGACCTTCAGGCCCGCGATCTCCCCGGCCTCCTTGGTGGCCTGCCGCTGGGAGTCGTCGAAGTACGCCGGTACGGTGATCACCGCGTCCGTGACGTCCTCTCCGAGGTAGGACTCCGCGTCCCGCTTCAGCTTCTGGAGCACTCGCGCGGACAGCTCCTGCGCCCGGTAGCGGGTGCCGTCCACGGAGCCCTGCTCGGGGAAGCGCCAGCTCGCGTCGCCCATGTGCCGCTTCACGGAGCGGGCGGTCCGCTCCACGTTGGTCACGGCCTGCCGTTTCGCGACCTCCCCGACGAGCACCTCGCCGTTCTTGGCGAAGGCCACGACCGACGGTGTGGTCCTGGCCCCCTCCGCATTCGCGACGACGGTGGGTTCGCCGCCCTCCAGCACGGCCACCACCGAGTTCGTGGTCCCCAGATCGATCCCGACCGCACGTGCCATCTCCGTCCCCTTCCGCCAGGGCACTCCTCACACACCAGCACAAAACTTGAGTGCGCTGTTGTCAATGCCGCGTACTGCGGGTACCCGGAAACGACGGTGCCGCGCCCCCTGTGTCGGGGGCGCGGCACCGAAGGACGTCCAGGACGCGGGTGGATGTCAGGCCAGCTTGGCCGACAGGGTGATCGTCGTGCCGGTGAGGGCCTGGCTGACCGGGCAGTTCTTCTTGGCGTCCTCGGCTGCGGCGACGAAGGCGTCGTTGTCGATGCCGGGGACCGTGCCCTCGACGGTCAGGTGGATGCCCGTGATGCCCTCACCCGGCTGGAAATTCACGTCGGCCGAGGTGATCAGCTTGGTGGGCGGGGTGCCGGCGCCGGCCAGGGCGTGCGACAGCGCCATGGAGAAGCAGCTGGAGTGCGCGGCGGCGATCAGCTCCTCCGGGCTGGTCTTGCCGTTCGCGTCCTGGGAGCGCGAGGCCCAGGTGACCGGCTGCTCGGCGATGGCACCGGAGGAGTCGAAGGAGACGACACCGTTGCCCTCGAGCAGGTTGCCTTCCCAGACGGTGTGTGCGGAGCGCGTGGTTGCCACGATGAATCCCTTCGAATTCTGGCTGTTCCTGTACGACACCATCCGATCACATTCCGGCTCACTGCACCCGGAACACCGGCCCACGCGCGGTGAACGGCAGCCGCGCCCCCTGCGGGATCAGATACGCGTGCTCGCGCCGCACCCGCAGGACGTCGCACCAGCCGTCCGTGATGACGAGGACGGGCGCGCCCGGCGGGAAGTCGTCCCCGCGGTGCAGGAGGTCGATCCCGGGCTGCAGGACCGTACCGCCTCGGCCGTGGACCCGTACCCGGCCGGCGATCTCCGTGACCGGCACGAAGCCCGCGTCGTGCGGGGCCGTGTCGCAGAAGATCACGCGGGCGGCCGGGACGTCGCGGGCCTCGGCGTAGGAGGCGATGGCGCCGAGGGCCTTGCCGAGCAGGGTGCGGTCCATGGAGCCGGAGGTGTCGAGGACGACGCCGAAGGTGCAGCGGGCGATCTCCTCGGGCGGGAAGTAGCGGCCGGCGCGCGGGATGTCGGGCGTGGAGGACTGTCGGCGCGAAGGGCGCGCGTATGTCCGCACGGGCTGTGGACTCGGCACGAACTCGTCGAACCAGCGGGCCAGTCGGGCGTCCCAGGGCAGGGGCGGGTGGCTGAGGGTGCGGATCTCCTCGACCAGGCCGCCGGGGAGGAAGCCACGCCCCTGCTGCTGGTGCAGGTCCAGGCCCTGGCTCAGGCCCCGGCGGTAGAACTCGTCGAGGTCGACGTACGCGCCGGGCGGGCCCAGCGGGCCGCCGAGCATGTCGCCACTGCCCTTGCCGCGCAGGGTGGACAGGCGGCGCATGCGGCGCAGGTCGCCGGCGAGACGGTCGTAGACCTCCTCGCAGGACAGGCCGGTGAGGGCCGGGTCGTGCAGGAGGCCCTCCGGCATGGTGCCGACCTGCATCTCCTGCAGCCAGCCGTTGATCACATAGTCGCAGGCGATGTTGAAGAGGTAGTGGTCGCGGGTGCCGCAGCGGTCGCCGTGGCGCAGGGCGGCGTGCAGCATCTCGTGGGCGAGGATGAACCGCCATTCCTCGTCGTCGAAGCGGCGCAGCGGGTTGATGTAGATCTCGCCGGCCTCGGCGTTCACCGCGGCCACGGAGATGCCGTGCGCGCGGGCGAGTTCGGCGTCGGCGACGAGGGTGATGCCTGCCGCGATGCCGCCGAGCAGCGGGTAGGAGGAGATGAACCAGCTCAGGGCCCGCTCCCAGGGGCGCTGCGGGGCGACTTGTCCGCTGAGGGAGTCGCGGCGGCCGCCCGCCATGTCCATCGCCGCGGACACGGTCCGGGTCAGGGCGGTGGCGAACGCCAGCTGGTGGTCGGGGGGCCGGCCGTAGTACCCGTGCCAGGTCAGGAGCAGCTGGTCGGGCTCGCCGCCGGCCGTGCCGCAGCGCTCGTACGCGGGTGGGAGCCCGTCCCGCCGCCAGCGCGCGGCGAGTTGCTCCTCGTCGCCGTCGGGGTAGGAGGCGGGCAGCGCCTCGGGGGTCTCGCCGATGGTGAAGTTCAGCAGGAAGCGGTTGACGACGACGCAGCGTGCGGCGAGGTCGTAGCGGTCCGGCTGGGTGCGCTCGCCCTTCGCCGCCGGGACGTGTCCGAAGCCGAGGTGCAGGACGGCGTGGGCGAGGGCCCAGGCCCAGGCGGTGGGTTCGGCGAGCCGGTGCGGGTGGACGTGCAGGTCGGCGGCGGAGTCGACGACCACGAGCCCGTCGCCGGGCGCGATCTTGCACTCCTCGTCGCGGCAGACGTCGAACTCCACGGCCGCGAGGGCCGGGTTGGCCTTCACCAGCGCCATCCCCTCGGCGAACGCCTCGGCCGCGAGGTCCCGCTTCTTCTCCCCCTTGCCCTTGGTACGGCTCACCGCCGCGCCTCCACCAGCCGGGGCATGTCCCGGGCGGCCTCGATGAGGAACCACGAGGGCAGGACGGGGTTGCCGTCGGTGTCGGAGGCGATGACGGTCTGGGCGACCTCGACGGAGATCTCGGCGAGCTGCACCAGCAGCGACTTGGCGCGGTACGCGGTCTGCCGGCCGTTCGCCGACATGTGCTCCTTGCTGACCGGGAGTTCCTTGATCAGGCGGCCGCGGAAGGACTCGGCGAGGTAGTAGAGCAGGTCGCGGTCCTCGATGCGGTTCGGCCAGCGGGCGTCGCCCTTGATGATCGCCTCGATGCCGAACTGGCTGCGCACGATCTTGACGTAGCCGCAGAAGGCCGTGGCGTGCGCGGGCGTCAGCGTGCCGTGCGCGAGGACCTTCAGCGTGTCCTCGTCGAGATCGCGGCCGAAGGAGTGCAGCGCGTCGGAGAGCATGTGCCAGGAGCGGGGCGTGGAGAAGGGCTCCTCGGTCTTCGGCGGCCTGGACCACAGGTGGTCGGGCCGGTCGGTGAGGTGGTCGAGGATCCAGGGGTGGATGTCGTTGTTCGCGGCCCAGGTCAGCCAGTCCTTGGCGGAGGCCTCCAGGTGGACGTGGGCGAGACGGTTGACGAGGGCGGAGGCGACGGGCCGGGCGAGCGCGTTGTCGGTGGCGCGGTTGCCCGCGCCGATGACGATCGATCCCTTCGGCAGCTCGTAGTTGCCGATCCGGCGGTCGAGGATCAGCGAGTAGAAGGCCTTCTGGACGTCCGGGGTTGCCGCGTTGAGCTCGTCCAGGAACAGGCAGTACGGCTCGTCGCGGGCGATGGCCTCCGGCGGGCAGAACACCGACCGTCCGTCGCGGATCTGCGGGACGCCGATCAGGTCCTCCGGCGCGAGCTGGGTGCCGAGCAGGCTCACGCACTCCAGGCCCAGCGACTCGGCGAAGTCCCGCACCAGGGAGGACTTTCCGATGCCGGGGGCGCCCCAGATGAAGACCGGCCGCACGGTGGCGAGGCCGAGAAGCAGTTCGGGGATACGGGCGGGAGTGACGGAGACGGCAGCCTGCAAGAGGCGTCCCTTCGGGGTGTTCGAGAGGTTTGCGACTCGAACAGTGTGTGCGTACGACCCCGGCGGCGCAGCCGAATTTCAGGCGGCCCGCTCTGCCTCGTCCTCGTCGGTGACCGGCACCTGAGGGCCGTCCGTCTCGCGCAGCCAGCGGCGCAGTACCCGGTGGACCTGCTCGGCGCCGGTCAGCTCCTCGCCGTCCTCGACCGGTGCCGACAGCACGACCGGGGAGAGCAGGAACGGTCGGGCCTGCGCGCCGCCGAGCCCGCCGTGCGAGC
Source organism: Streptomyces sp. NPDC001137 (assembly GCF_040298885.1). Lineage (NCBI taxonomy): Bacteria > Bacillati > Actinomycetota > Actinomycetes > Kitasatosporales > Streptomycetaceae > Streptomyces > Streptomyces sp. NPDC001137. Next base: position 157,587 of record NZ_JBEPBA010000021.1, on the reverse strand, counting down.
CGATCTGTTCCTCGAAGGCGAGGACCTCGCCGTCGGCCGGGTCGTGGAAGGAGTTGACCATGATGTCGGCGGTGTGCGGGAAGGAGTGGGTACGGCGCACGGCGTCGGCGGCACCGGGGCCGAACGCCTCCAACGGGCCCGGCTTGTCGTCGAGTTGGCCGAGGGGTATCTCCGCGCCGTACGCGCCCAGCACCACCCCGCCGTGCTCCTCGCTGCGGACGAGCAGGAAGCCGACGCCCGGATGGTTGGCGAGCGTGGTCAGCAGGGCGGGGTGGCGGGCGTCGATCTCCTCCTTGCTCATCCGGTGCGGCACGTCCGGGAAGGAGACCAGGCCGAGGTTGCCGGAGGCCAGCACGAGCGGCTCCGAGCCGCGGCGGGAGGGGCGGTGCTGCTCCTCACCCTCCTCCACGGGCCGGCGCAGCGCCGCGCGCACGGCCGCGCGGGCCTCGGCCCCGCTGTGGGTGCGCTGCGCCCTGCGCGGCACGGGCAGCCCGCAGCCGGCCCGCACCAGATCGCCGAGGCCGAGGCCGTAGCGGGCGCGGAAGGTCTCGCCGGGGCTCTGGCCGTGGTCGGACAGGACGACGATGCGGTACGGCCGCGGGGCGTGCTCGGCGACGTTGGCGATCAGCGCGAGGGCGCGGTCGAGGCGTTCGAGCACCTTCTCCGCGTCGCGGCTCGTCGGCCCGGAGTGGTGCGCCACTTCGTCGTACGCCACCAGGTCGGCGTAGACGGCGGTGCGCCCGGCGAGCATGTCGCCCATCACCGCGGCGACGACGACGTCCCGTTCGACGACGGTCGCGAAGGCGCGGACGAAGGGGTAGAGGCCGCCGCGTGAGACGCGCGGGCGCTGCTTCTTGATCCGGGCCCGGGTGGACTCCCCTATTTCGCGGCCGACTTCGGCGACGAAGGACAGGGCGGTGCGCACGGCGTTGGCCGGGTCGGAGAAGTACGCGAAGTAGCCGGCCCGGGAGCGGTTCTCCCGGCCGCGGCGGCGGGTGGCGATCGACAGCACCAGGGCCTGCTCGTCGGCGCCGCCGCTGAAGAGGTTGCCGCGGCTCGCGCCGTCGGCGGTGAGCAGGCCGCCGTCGCCGGTGCGCTCGACGGCCCGGCGCTGGAGTTCGGCGGCGCTGGTCGGCCGGTTGCAGACCATCACCTCGCGGGTGTCCTTCTCGTACCAGCGGAACGCCGGGACGTCGTAGTTGCTGCCGTGCAGGATGCCGAGCTGACTGGCGCCGGTCTGGCTGGACCAGTCGGTGCGCCAGGGCGTGAGCCGGTGCGTGGTACCCAGCCACCGGGCGACGGTGGGCATCACGCCCTTGCCGACCGCGGCCAGGAGGACGTCGTGACCGACGCCGTCGAGTTGCAGGAAGACCGTGCCGGGGGCGGACGGGCCGGGCGGCAGACGTCTGCGGCGGCGGTCGGCGAGGCGGTAGAGGCGCCGCCGGTACGCGTCGTCGTCACGCACGGCCAGGGCGGCGCCGGTCGCGGAGGCCACGGCGGACATCACGGCGGCCACCACCACGGCCGTCTCCGGGGCCGCCTCGGCGCTGCTGGCCGGATTGAGCCGCAGGGCGACCAGCAGCAGCGACCCGTTCAGCACGAAGACGAGCAGTCCCAGCACCAGCGCGGGCACCAGCAGCAACAGCCGCACCAGCAGCGGCCAGACCAGGGCGGACAGGACACCGAAGGCCCCGGCGCCGAACGCGGCGGTGACGGCGATGTGGGTGGCGCTCTCGCCGTCGGCGGACTGCAGGCGGAAGTCCGGCAGGATCCCCGCGAGCACGAGCATGGTGACCGTGGAGACCGCCCACACCGCGACGCTCCGCCCCGTCTGACTGGCGACCCGCCGCCAACGCACGCCACGCACGCCCAGCCCACCTCACGTCCTGGCCCGTCGTCGGTGCGGGCCTGCACTTCAGACTGTCACACGGGTCGGACAATGAGGTCCGTCACCGGGAGCGGGAGCTCAGCGCCCGTCGTAGCCGGCCGTCGGCATCGACAGCCGGCGGTGCACCCGGGCCTTCATCTGGGCGTCGTAGCAGGGCTCCTCGAACCCGACCGTCTCCACCCGCACCCCGCGCCGGGCGCACTCCGCGGTGAACTCCTCGACGGACGACAGCGCGCTCTCCAGCACGCGGCGGCTGGGCGCCACGAACACGTCCGTCCCCGGCCGGACGCCGTCCCACAGCACACAGTGGTCGGCCCGCAGCCCCCGCACCAGCAGCTCCCGGCTGACGATGTAGCCCCGCTCGGCGGCCCAGCGTGCGCACATCGCGTGCTGGCTGCGCGAGTCCACCAGGAAGGGATCGTCGTCCAGCTCCTGCAGCGGCGTCAGACTCGCGATCGCCGTGACCCGCACCGGTCCCATGGCGTCCCCCTCACCTCCGGGTTTCGGCGCCGACCCTACTCCTGCCCGTAGGCTTCGGGGAGTCGCGCGAAGGAGGCAAAGAGGTGCCGGTGGAGATCACCTGGTGGGGTCACGCGACGTGTACGGTCGCGGACTCGGGCGTACGGCTGCTCACCGACCCGCTGTTCGCGCGCCGTCTCGCCCATCTCCGCCGCCGTCGCGGCGCGCTGCCGCCGCCCGGCGCCTGGCGCGCGGACGTGGCGCTGGTTTCGCATCTGCACGCCGACCACCTGCACGTTCCGTCGCTGGAGCGGCTCGTCGAGGGCACCCGCCTGCTGGTGCCCCGGGGCGCGCCCCGGGCCGTGCCGGGCCTGCGCCGGCTCAGGCACCTCAGGGTGAGCGAGGTGGCGCCCGGGGACCGGGTGACGGTCGGTGACCTGGTCGTACGGGCCGTTCCCGCATGGCACGACGGGCGGCGGCTGCCGCTCGGGCCGCATCGCTCGCCCGCTCTCGGCTATGTGATCGAGGGCGAGGCGCGGACGTACTTCGCCGGGGACACGGGACTGTTCGACGCGATGGAGCAGGAGGTCGGGCCGGTCGACGTGGCGCTGCTGCCGGTGGGCGGCTGGGGGCCCTACCTCGGCACCGGACATCTGGATGCGGGACGGGCGGCCCAGGCGCTGGCCCGGCTGGCGCCGCGCAGTGCGGTGCCCGTGCACTACGGCACGTACTGGCCGATCGGGATGGACGCCGTGCGCCCCCATGAATTCCACGCGCCCGGCGACGAGTTCGTGCGCCTCGCGGCCGAGCACGCGCCGGAGGTCGCGGTGCACCGGCTCGGGCACGGGGAGAGTGTGCGCCTGGAGGTCGCACGGTGACGTGGCTTGCCGCCACGGCGGCGATCGTGCCCCCGGAGTCGACGCAGCGGGCGATCGGCTATCCGTCGCTGTTTCTGCTGGTGCTGTTCGGGGCGCTGGTGCCGGTGATTCCCACGGGGGCGCTGGTGAGTTCGGCGGCCGTGGTCGCGTTCCATCAGACGGCGCCGTTCGCGCTGGCGCTGGTGTTCGTGACGGCGTCGCTGGCCGCGTTTCTCGGGGATGCGGCGCTGTACTGGCTGGGGCGGCGCGGGATGCGGTCGAAGAACGGGTCGCGGTGGCTGAAGGCGATTCGGGCGCGGGCGCCGGAGGAGCGGCTTGCGCAGGCGCAGTCGAAGCTGGCGGAGCACGGGGTTGCGGTGCTGGTGCTTTCCCGGCTGGTGCCGGCCGGGCGGATTCCGGTGATGCTGGCCTGCCTTGTGGCCGAGTGGCCGTTGCGGCGGTTTGCGCGGGGCAACTTGCCGGCGTGCCTGGCTTGGGCCGCGACGTACCAAGTGATCGGGATTCTGGGTGGGTCCCTGTTCCCGGAGCCTTGGGAAGGCGTGGTGGCTGCGGTTGTGTTGACCGTGGTCATCAGTGTGGTGCCGAGTTTGTGGCGGCGGGTTCGGTCTGCCGGGTGAGGGTGTGTTGCGGGGCGCGGGTGCGTTGTGGTTTCTCGCGCTCACGCGGCGGAGCCGCATGTCGGCACAGCCCCGCGCCCCTTGGGCGCGTCCCCTGACCGTCAGCTAATCAAGAACCCGCGCTCCCCCTACCGGCAGATCCCACAGGTCCTCGCGGGCCAGGCCCGCCTTCTCCCAGGCCGTTCGCACCCGCGTGAGCGGCTCGAGTACCGGCTCCGCCGACAGTACGAACGTGCCCCAGTGCATGGGGGCCATCCTTTGTGCGCCCAGGTCCTGGGCCGCCCGGACCGCCTCCTCCGGGTCGCAGTGGACGTCGCTGAGCCACCAGCGGGGGTCGTAGGCGCCGATGGGGAGGAGCGCGAGGTCGATGCCCGGGTGGCGTTCGCCGATCCGGGAGAACCAGTGGCCGTATCCCGTGTCGCCCGCGAAGTAGACGCGCCGGCCGTCGGGGGCCGTCAGGACCCAGCCGCCCCACAGGGAGTGGCAGGCGTCGGTGAGGGTGCGCTTGGACCAGTGGTGGGCGGGGACGAAGTCGAAGCGGACGCCGTTCAGTTCGGCCGCCTCCCACCAGTCCAGTTCGGTGACGTGGGTGAAGCGGCGGCGGTGGAACCAGCGGGCGAGGCCCGCCGGGACGAACACCGGGGTGGTGCGCGGGAGCCGGCGCAGGGTGGGTGCGTCCAGGTGGTCGTAGTGGTTGTGGCTGATGACGACCGCGTCGACGGGCGGCAGGGACTCCCAGGGGACCCCGACCGGGGTGATGCGGGCGGGGGTGCCGAGGATGCGGCGGGACCAGACCGGGTCGGTGAGGACGGTCAGACCGCCGATCCGGACGACCCAACTGGCGTGTCCCGCCCAGGAGACGGCGACGGTACGGGCGTCGACGCGGGGCAGCGGAGCGGGTTCGAAGGGGAGCCGGGGAATGTCGGCCAGGCCTTCGCGCCCGGGGCGGATGGAGCCCTCCCGGGCGAAGCGTGCCATCGCTTTGAGGCCGGGCAGCGGGGCGGTCAGGCGGTCGTGGAAGGTGCGCGGCCACACCCGGCGCTCGCCCAGCGGGCGGGGTTCGGCGAGCGGCGGAAGGGCGGGCGCCAGCCCTGGCCGGGACGCCGTCCCGTCGGCGTCCCGGGTGGTCGTACTCGTGCTCGTGGTGGTGGTCGACTCGGACTGCTGCGTCATCGAGGAGGCTCCCATCGCTGAGCGTCGTCGCGGAGATCGTCGAAGACCGACTTCACATGGCTCAACGCGCGTTGCACATGTGGCAGTTCCAACGGCGTGGGTGATGTGAGACATTCCGCGCGTTCCTCGTCCGTGCCGCCCAGCAGCGGGCCGGTGGACAGGCGGACGCGCAGGGCGCCGAGTTCGTCGCCGAAGCGGTGGCCGCCCGGTGCGGGCATGCCGAGCCGGGCGGCGAGGAAGTCCTCCAGTTCCTGCGCGTCGCCGACGCCGTGCGCCGAGAGCGCGGAGCGCAGCGGGCCGAGGTCGGCGTAGAGGTGACGGCCGGCCTGCGGGGGGCGGGACAGGGTGCCCGCCGCGACGACCGCCGCGTGCAGGGCGGCGGCCACGCGCGCGTGCAGGCGCACGGCTGCCGCCACGCGCGCGGTGACCGGCTCCGGCTCCCCCAGGGCGTAGGCGGCCGGGGCGGCGAGGGGGCCGGCGATGCGGGCGCCGAGCGCGGTGAGCACGTCGAGCACGCGCGCGTGGAGGTCACCGCCCGTTTCGCCCGCCGGGAAGCGGGCCACCGCGGCAGGCCAGCCGGGCGGCAGCAGCGCGCCCGCCAGGTCGGTGACGACGGTGACCCGGTCGGGCAGCATCTCGGCGGGGCTGAGCAGCACGGTGTCGTGCGGAGCGTGCAGGGTGTCGCGCCAGGTCTCGTCGCTGACCAGGTGCAGTCCCTCCCCGGCGGCGGCCTCCACGCACTCGTGCAGGAACTCGGGCGGGGCGACCGTGGCCGTGGGGTCGTCCGCGACCGACAGCACGAGCAGCCGCGGGTCACCGCCCTCGGTGCGCACCCTGCGCACGGTCTCCAGGAGGGCGTACGGATCCGGGACGCCACCGCACTCGGCCGGCGTCGCCACATGGAAGACGGGTCTGCCCAACAGACGCGCGTACGGCGCCCACCAGGCCGCGCAGGGCCTCGGCACCAGGACGTCACCGCCGAGAGCGGCGGTCAGCGCGAGCAGCAGGGCGGGGGCGCCGGGGCCGGCGGCCACGCGGTCGGGTGCGGCGGACAGGCCGCGTCGCTCCCAGTACCCGCAGGCCGCCTCGATCAGTTCGGGTCCGCCGCCGATCGGCTCCCCGTCGGCGCGTGCGGCGGCCGCGGCGAGCACGGCGGTGAGCTCGGGCGGCACGGGCAGCCCGTCCTCGGGCAGGGGCGGCCCGAAGCGGACGGGGCCGCGGCCTTCCGGGTCCGTCCGCCGCATGCGTACCTCCGCGCAGTCCCTGTGCCGTGTCCGTGCTCCGAGTACCCAGGGTGCCGCTCTCGCATCGGAGTGCGCACGGGTTTCGCCCGCAGCCCGGCGGGTCAGCGGTCCCAGACGGAGTCCTTGGGCCACATCCGGTAGGCGGCGGCACCCAGTGCGCAGACGATCAGGAGGCCGCCGGCGACCAGGGCGGGCACGGAGTCGGAGAAGGTGCCGCCCGCACCGGCATCCACCCCGTGCTGCATGTCGTGCTCCCGCCCGTTCTGCAGGCCCGTGCCGCCGCAGGAGTCGGAGTCCTGCTCGGTGCAGGGCCGGCCCTGGTCATGGCCGTCGCCGTCCCCGGCATCGCCGCCGACGGCGCCTCCGCCGAGATCGGCGCCCTCGCCGCCGCCGTTGTCTCCCCGCCCGCCGCCGTCGTCAGCGTGTCCGCCGGTGCCGCCACCGCCGTCACCACTCACACCGCCGTCGCTCCCGCTCTCACCAACCGCGGCGCCGTCGCTGCCGTCGCCGCGGTTCACATGGGAAGCGGCGCTCCACGCCTTGCCCGTGGAGCCGGGGGCCGTCGCGCAGGTGCCGTCGACGGTCGCGGGGTGCCCGCTCCCGGCGTGCGTGTGCGAGACGGCGCCGAGGGTGGCGGGCGGCGGTCCGCCGGTCGCTTCGCAGGCGACCGAGACGGTGACGCCGCCGCCCGGGGACACGCTGCTCGAGCCGGTCTCTGCGGCCGAGTCCGCGTATGCGGCCGAGGCGAAGCCGAGCGTGGCACCGGCCAGGGCCGCGACGGACAGGACACGGGCGGTGCGAGGCATGGGGAGGGCTCCTTCGACGGGCGGTTTCTCAGGAGCACGGAGTCGTGCCCCATAGCCCATCACAGCCCGCCCGGCGGCCAGGCGCGCGCGGCCGAGCCCCATTCGCGCTACGAGGACGCCCGAGCGGGTGACACGGCCGGTGCCCCGCCCGGGTGTCAGGGCCCCGGTTCGCGGGCCCTCAGTTCAGCAGCGCGGCCAGGTCCCTCTCCAGGCCCCGCCCCCGCCGCTCGACCACCGCCGCCGCCACGTCGGACAGCTTGCGGTTGCTGCCCTGCGAGAGGCGGCGCAGCACCCCGAACGCGGCGTCCGCGTCGCAGCCCAGTACATGCATGACGATGCCGCAGGCCTGGTCGACGAGGGGGCGGGAGCGCAGGGCGGTGCCGAGCTGGTCGAGTTCGGTGAGCGCGGCGCGGTAGGAAAGGTCGCGGACCAGACATGTCATGGCGAAGTCGCCGAGCGCCCGGGCGGGCCCGTGCGGGGCGTCCGCCAGGGCGCCGGGCCGGAAGCTGTAGAGGCTGAGCGTCACCGTCAGGCCGGAGCGCCGGAAGGGCAGCGTGACGCTGGAGCGCACCCCGGAGTCGAGCGCGAGGGCGCGGTAGTCGGGCCAGCGGTCCTCACGCAGCAGATCGGAGCAGCGGGCCGGTTCCCCGCGTTCAAGGGCGTCCGGGATGGGCCCGTCCCCGGAGCGCAGCTGCACGGCGACGAGCGGGGCGAGGTCGGGATGGGTGACGGCCGCGGGCCGCTCGCTGCCGCCCTCGGCCACCATTCCGCTCGCTCCACAGCACTCCACGGTGCAGCGCGCGGCCTCCTCCACCAGTTCCGACAGCCGCCGCCCGGGGAGGGCGGGCTCGGTCGCCTCCGCTCCCCAACGACGGGTGTGAGGCCCGGTGTCCGGCATGGTGCACTCCTCCTCTCTCCCGCGCACCTTCCCCCTCGCCCGGTCCGAAAACGGTGGCCACGAACGGGAGTCGCGCTAATTTCGTCGCATGACGCAGACGGACGAGTTCGGTGAAGACCTTGCGGATTTTGTGCGCCGCGTCGCGGAGCTGAAGACGGCGCGGTCCGTGTCGAGCGGGGACCTGCCCACGGTGCTGGACGCGGCCATCTTCGAACTGGACCATGTGGTCGGCCAGTTGTGGCCCCGGTACGAGCGGCTTTCGGAGGCGGGCCCGGCCCGTACCGGCGCCTCGGCGGACCGCCAGGAGCAGCAGCTGCTGCGTGCCGTGTTCCAGCGTCTCCCGCTGCCGGTCGCGCTGGTCGACAAGGAGACGGTGGTGCGGCGGCTGAACGGTGCGGCGACCGCCTTCACCGGTGTGCGCGCCGGCTATGCGACGGGCCGCCCGCTGACCGGTTTCCTCGCGCACGCCGACCGGGCCGCGTTCCGTTCGCAGGCCGCGGCGGTGGCCCGCGGCGAGGGGGACCGCAGTCTCACCGTCCGCCTCCAGCAGCAGCCGTCCGTCCCGGTGCACGCCACGCTGGCGGCCGTACGCCCGAGCGGCGAGCCCCGCGCGACGGTCCTGGTGGTCCTGCAGCCGGGCGGGCCCAGCGTCCCGGCGGCGCCGGCGGACCCGCCGGCGCGGCAGCTGCCGGACCTCGCCGAGACCACCCGGCACGCGGCCGTGATGGACCTCCTGGACGCGATGACCACGGCCCTGCTGACCACGGACCGGCAGTCCGCCCTGGAGGCGGCGGCGCGGGTCCTGCACGGCAGGTTCGCCGACTGGGTGATCGCCGACGCGGGCGCGGACGATCTGTCGCGCGCGGCCGTGCTGGCCCCGCCGGACGGGGACGCGGCCGCGCTCGAGGGGCAGGATCCGGCCGACTGCCCCCTGGTCGTCGAGACGGCCCGGACCGGGTCCCCGGCCCTGCAGATCCGCCCGCCGGACCCGGACGCCTTCGGCCGGACCGCGACGGGCGCCCCCGTGCTCGTGGCGGCGAACGTCACGTCACTGCTGTGCGTGCCGCTGAAGGACGGGGACACCGTGCGGGGTGTGCTCACGTTGTTCCGGTGCGGGCCCCGGCTGGCGTTCTCGATGGCGGAGGCGCAGGCGATGGACCTGATGTCGCGCCATCTGGCACTGGCTATGCGGCCTCGTGCATGATCTGGTCCCGCATCCGGGTGCAGCAACGGCTGATCAGTCGTGACACATGCATCTGGGAGATGCCGAGCTGCTCGGCGATCCGGCTCTGCGTCATGTCGCCGAAGAACCGCATGTACAGGATGGCCCGCTCCCGTTCGGGCAGCGCGGCCAGCCGGGGCTTGACGGACTCGCGGTCCACGACCGTGTCCAGCGCGGGGTCCGGGGAGCCGAGGGCGTCGCTCAGCGAGTAGCCGTCCTCACTGCCGGGCAGTTCGGCGTCGAGGGAGAGCGCGGTGAAGCTCTCCAGCGCCTCCAGACCGACGAGGACGTCCTCCTCGCTCATGTTGGCGTGCTCGGCGATCTCCGCGACGGTGGGCCTGCGGCCCGAGATGGTCTGGGAGAGGTCCTGGGTGGCGAACCGGACACGGTTGCGCAGGTCCTGGACGCGGCGCGGTACGTGCAGGGTCCACATGTGGTCGCGGAAGTGCCGTTTGATCTCGCCGGTGATGGTGGGCACGGCATAGCTCTCGAACGCGTTGCCGAGTTCGGGGTCGTACCGGTCGACGGCCTTGACCAGGCCGAGGGCGGCCACCTGACGCAGGTCCTCGAAGCTCTCGCCGCGGCTGCGGAAGCGCCCCGCGAGACGGTCGGCCATCGGCAGCCAGGCCTCCACGATCTTCTCACGCAGTGTGTCGCGCTGCTGGCCCGCGGGGAGCTTGGCGAGTTTGCGGAAGGCGTCGGCGGTGTCCGGGGCGTCGTCGTGCGGGTGGTGCTTCGCGCTCACTTTGGTGGGCATGGTGCGTCGCAACTCCCTTGAAGGTGCTCTGGGGTGGACGGTCACCGTGGGAGTGCGGCCGCGCGTTCGAGACAGGCGCGGTCCGGGCGGCTCAGGGGCCGGTCCCCACGGACGTGCCTCCTGTCCGAAGCACTGGAACTGCGCCTGCCCCGGGCCCCGGGCCGCAAACACCCCCGCATGTTTTCCGTCGGCCCACCGGGTGACTCGGCCCGCAGACGACAGCTGTCCGATCACGTCAAGGCCCGGGAGGTCCACATATGAGCACCAAGGTCTCCGACCACGTACTGCAACGACTGCGCGAGTGGGGCGTGGACCATGTCTTCGGCTACCCCGGCGACGGCATCAACGGTCTGCTGGCAGCCTGGGGGCGGGCCGAGAACAAGCCTCGTTTCGTGCAGTCCCGGCACGAGGAGATGTCCGCGTTCGAGGCGGTCGGCTACGCCAAGTTCAGCGGTCGTCTCGGCGTGTGCGCGGCGACCTCGGGGCCCGGCGCGATCCACCTGCTCAACGGCCTCTACGACGCCAAACTGGACCATGTGCCGGTGCTGGCGATCGTGGGTCAGACGCACCGCACGGCGATGGGCGGCTCGTACCAGCAGGAGGTCGACCTGCACACCCTGTTCAAGGACGTCGCCTCGGACTTCGTGGAGACGGTGACGGTCCCCGAGCAGCTCCCGAACGTCATCGACCGCGCGATCCGCACCGCGTACGCGCGCCGCGCCCCCACGGCGATCATCATCCCCGGGGACGTCCAGGAGCTGGACTACTCCGCGCCCACGCACGAGTTCAAGATGGTGCCCTCCAGCCTGGGCCGCAGCTCGTGGACGTCGGTTCCGTCCGAGGAGTCGATCCAGCAGGCGGCCGAGATCCTCAACTCCGGTGACAAGGTGGCGATCCTGGTCGGCCAGGGCGCGGCCGGGGCACGCGCCGAGGTCGAGCGGATCGCCGGACTGCTGAAGGCCGGCGTGGCGAAGGCACTGCTCGGCAAGGACGTCCTCAGCGACGAACTCCCCTACGTCACCGGCTCGATCGGCCTGCTGGGCACCCGGCCGTCGTACGAGCTGATGCGGGACTGCGACACCCTGCTGACCATCGGTTCCTCGTTCCCGTACACGCAGTTCATGCCGGAGTTCGGCAAGGCGCGCGGCGTGCAGATCGACATCGATCCGCACATAGTCGGCATGCGCTATCCGTACGAGGTGAATCTCGTCGGCGACGCGAAGGCCACCCTGCAGGCGCTGATCCCGCTGCTGAGTGAGGACCGCGGCCGGGAGTGGTACGACCAGGTGTGCGCGAACGTGACGCGCTGGCGCGAGGTGATGGGGCGGCGGGCGGAGCTGTCGGCCGACCCGATCAACCCGGAGTACGTCGCCCATGTGCTGGACCCGCTGCTGCCGGCCGACGCGATCGTCAGTTCCGACTCGGGCTCGGCGGCCAACTGGTACGCACGGCACCTGACGACGAAGCCGGGCATGCGCTCCTCGCTGTCCGGGACGCTCGCGACGATGGGCTGCGGGGTGCCGTACGCGATCGGCGCGAAGTTCGCGCACCCGGACCGGCCCGCGATCGCGCTCGTCGGGGACGGTGCGATGCAGATGAACGGCATGGCCGAGCTGATCACGGCGGCCAAGTACCGCGATCTGTGGGAGGACCCGCGGCTGGTCGTCGCCGTGTTCAACAACCACGACCTCAACCAGGTGACCTGGGAGATGCGGGCCATGGAGGGCGCTCCCTCCTTCCTGCCCTCGCAGGAGATCCCGGACGTGCAGTACGCCGCGTTCGCCCGTTCGCTCGGCCTGACCGGCATCCGGGTGGAGAAGCCGGAGGACGTCGAGGCGGGCTGGCGGGCCGGTCTGGAGGCGGACGGCCCGGCGGTGATCGAGTTCCTGACCGACCCGGCGGTCCCGCCGATCCCGCCGCACGCCACCTGGGAGCAGATGGAGGCGACGGCCGCCTCGATCCTCAAGGGCGACGCGGACCGCGGCTCCATGATCAAGCAGGGGCTGAAGGCGAAGGTGCAGGAGTTCCTGCCGGGGCGGGAGAAGCAGTAGCCCCGGTTGGACTCCCCCGACGAACACCCCGTTGATCGTCATCTCACCGGCACATAGGTTCCGGGCATGACGAACGTACGGATCGGTGTGATGTACGACCGCGACTGGGCCCCGGAAGAGCTGCCCGGGTTCGCGCGGCGGGCCGAGGCTCTCGGGGTGGACGACCTGTGGGTGGTCGAGGACCTCGGGTGGAACGGCGGAGTCTCGGCGGCGGCGGTCGCCCTGGGAGCGACGGAACGCATCCGGGTGGGCCTCGGCATCGCGCCCGCCCCGCTGCGCAGCCCGGCGCTGCTGGCGATGGAACTGGCCACGCTGGCACGGGTGTTCCCTGGGCGGCTGGTGGCCGGCATCGGGCACGGGGTGCGGGAGTGGATGGTCCAGGTGGGCGTCGCGCCGCGCTCGCCGCTCGCTCTGCTGGAGGAGACGGTCACCTCGGTGCGCGCCCTGCTGCGCGGGCAGCGGGTGGAGCTGGCTGGACGTGAAGTGCGCCTGGAGGGCGTCGAGTTGGTGCATCCGCCCGCCGAGGTGCCGCCGGTGGTCGCCGGGGTCGTACGCCCCCGTTCGCTCGCACTGTCCGGCCGGGTCGCGGACGGCACCGTGATCACCGAGGGGCACGGGCCCGGCGACCTGGAGAACGCCCGTGCGCTGACCGCCAAGGGCGGCGCCGCGCCCGGCCACACTCTGACGGTCCTCGCCTTCGCCTCCGTCGGTGACGACCCCGACGAGGTGGCCCGCGCCCTGCGGCCGCACATCGAGGGGCACGCCGCCTGGCTCGGCCGCCCGCGGGACGAGGTGTTCACCGTCGCGGGACCCGCCTCGGCGGCTGCCGAACGCATCGGCGAGCTCGCGGCGGCCGGCGCGGACACGGTCGTGCTGCGGATCGCCGGCGCGGAGCCGCTACGGCAGTTGGAGGCCCTGCTGAAGGCGGCCGGGCGGCGGGACTGAAGGTCAGCGAGGAGAGTGCGGGGAAGAACGGCGGCGGTGCCTGCGGCGCGCGGTCCTGATCGCACCCGTTCCTGAAGCAACCACTTGGCCCGGGCCTCGCGGGATCCGCAGGACCGGGAGTGGCACGGTCGCGCCGAGGGGGCCGGCCGGGGCGTCATCGCTCGGGTCGGCCTTCTTCACGGGCAGCAGGAACTCCTCGTAACGGCCGAGTGCAAGCACCATGCCGAGCATGAGAAGCGGGATGATCACGGCGAGCAGTGCCATGGCCGATTCCTCCCCGAGGATGTGCGTGGAGGGCGGATGTCGGGTTCCCGTCTTTCGGGCCGCAAACCCTGTGTCGGCCTCCGGTCTTCGGGTACGCGGAGCCCACCCTGAGGATCTGGAGGGAGTCATGCAGCGAGGCAGTGACCGGCTGAGCGTCCACCGCGACGAAGAGATGAAGCACGAACTACAAGGTCTGCTCCGGTCCGGACACCCCACGCGGACCGAGGAATGGCACGACCCGGAACCCACCGCCGACGACGACCCGGAGGTCGCGGGCGGTCCGATCGCACCGGGACGCTCCCGCGCGTCCCTGGCCGCGGTCCGCACGGAACTGGCCCGGCACCTGAACCGCCACGTGTTCCCCGCGGGCCCCCGCGAGCTCGTCCACGCACTGCGCCGGGCGTACGCGCCCGACGCGCTGATCGAGCCCGTGGAGCGGCTGCCCCGCACGGCGCGCTACAGCACCGTCCAGGAGCTGGCGGAGGCACTCTCCGGGACCGGCCGGGAGCGAAGGACGTAGGCCCGCACGCGGCCGGATCCTGCGGTCGCCGGAGTACGAGGGTCCGCCGCGGCGCATAGGCCCCGGGCCCGGGGGTACTGCGGGCGGCGTCACCCCGACGACGGCCACCGGCCGGGAACGGAGAAGGACCCACAGTGATGGCAGCGAGCGCGGATTTCGTCAGGGAGGTCATGACACCGGGCGTGGTCGCCGTCCGCCCGGACGCGTCACTCGTCGAGGCGGCGCAGTTGATGCGGTCGCAGGGCATCGGAGATGTGCTGGTGGCCGACGGGCAGCAGGTGGTGGGGGTCCTCACGGACCGTGACATCACGGTGCGGGCGGTGGCGGACGGCGTCGATCCGCTGACGGTGAGCGCCCAGTCCGTGTGCACCCCCGATCCGGTGCTGGTCGGCCCGGACGATCCCGTCTCGGCCGCCGTGGCGCTCATGCGCGCGCACGCCGTCCGCCGGCTGCCGGTCGTGGAGGACGGGCTGCCGGTCGGGATGGTCAGCCTCGGCGATCTGGCCACGGTGCAGGACCCGGACTCGGCACTGGCCGAGATCAGCCTTGCCGTGCCGGACGGCCGGGGCAGCATATGAGCCGGGACCAGGCCGCCGAGATCAGCGCCACCGGAGTCACCGTCGACGTCGGTGATGTGACCACCCGCTATCTGCTGTACGGGCTGCTGCCCGGCTGGTTCGTGCCGGGTCTCGCCGACTGGGTGATGCACCGGCGCAGCCGCATCGAGGACACGGCGGGCACCAAGGAGTCGTTGATCCACTCGCTGATGATGGCGGAGGTCGGCATCCCCATCGCGCTGACCCTGCGCTACGAGGTCAACCCGCTGCTCCTGACGGTGCAGTTGGCCGGCGCGGCGGTGCATGAGGCGACCGCGCTGTGGGACGTGCGTACGGCGGTGAAGAGCGACCGTGAGGTCACCCCGCTGGAGCAGCACATCCACAGTTTCCTGGAGTCGCTGCCGTACGGCGCGCTGTCCGCGCTGATGTGTCTGCATGCCGACCAGGTCAAGGCACTGCTGCGATGGGGGTCCCCCCGCTCGAGCGAAGCCGAGAGTGGGGGAGGCAGTGGCCGCACGGACGCCTGGCGTCTGGTGCCGCGCCGCCGCCCGCTGTCCCGCGGCTATCTCGCGGGCATCGCGGCCGCGATCGGCACCTGTGTGGTGCTGCCGTACGGCGAGGAGCTCGTGCGCTGTGTGCGCGCGGGCCGCCGCAACAAGAAGCGCGTCACGACCGACCTGGCCGACTGGCGTGCCACGAAAGGACGTTGAACCATCATGCGTATCGCATTCCTGACCGCACCCGAGGGTGTCGAGCAGATCGAGCTGACCGATCCGTGGCAGGCGGCGAAGGACGCCGGCCACGAACCCGTGCTGGTGTCGACCGAACCGGGGCGTATCCAGGCCTTCGACCACCTCGACAAGGCGGACACCTTCCCCGTGGACGAGGTGGTGGGCGAGACCTCGGCCGCGTCCTTCGGCGCCCTGGTCCTGCCGGGCGGCGTGGCCAACCCCGACTTCCTGCGCATGGACGAGAAGGCCGTCGCGTTCGTACGGGACTTCTTCGACCAGGGCCGGCCCGTCGCCGCGATCTGCCACGCCCCGTGGACACTGGTCGAGGCGGACGTCGTACGGGGCCGTGAGCTGACCTCCTGGCCGAGCCTGAAGACGGACATCCGCAACGCCGGCGGCACCTGGGTCGACGAACAGGTGAAGATCGACGACAACGGCGCCGGCAAGCTGGTCACCAGCCGCAAGCCGGACGACCTGAAGGCGTTCTGCGAGGCCTTCCTGCATGTGTTCGCCGAGGGGGCCGGCTGATGGGCTCCCCCGCCGACCGGAAGCAGCAGCAGCGCGCCTCCTTCCACGCCGACGATCCGGCGGGCGGGCCGCTCACCACCGACCAGGGCGTCGAGGTCGACCACACCGACGACTCGCTGGCCGTCGGCGAGCGCGGTCCGACGCTGATGGAGGACTTCCACTTCCGGGAGAAGCTGACCCACTTCGACCACGAACGCATCCCCGAGCGGGTGGTGCACGCGCGGGGGGCGGGCGCGTACGGCTACTTCGAACCGTACGAGTCCTGCGCGGAGTTCACCCGCGCGGCCTTTCTGCAGGACCCCTCGGTGCAGACACCGGTCTTCGTGCGGTTCTCGACCGTGCAGGGGCCGCGCGGCTCGGCGGACACCGTGCGGGACGTGCGCGGCTTCGCGACCAAGTTCTACACGTCGGAGGGGAACTACGACCTGGTCGGGAACAACTTCCCGGTCTTCTTCATCCAGGACGGCATCAAGTTCCCCGACTTCGTGCACGCGGTGAAGCCGGAGCCGCACAACGACATCCCGACGGGCGCCTCCGCGCACGACACGCTCTGGGACTTCGTGTCGCTCCAGCCCGAGACGCTGCACGCGATCATGTGGCTGATGTCGGACCGGGCGATCCCGCGCAGCTACCGCATGATGCAGGGCTTCGGCGTGCACACCTTCCGGTTCGTGAACGCCGAGGGGCGCGGCACGTTCGTGAAGTTCCACTGGAAGCCGAAGCTGGGCGTGCACTCGCTGGTGTGGGACGAGGCGCAGGAGTGCCAGGGCCGCGACCCCGACTTCAACCGGCGCGACCTGTGGGACGCGATCGAGGCGGGCGAGTACCCGGAGTGGGAGCTCGGCGTCCAACTCGTGCCGGAGGAGGACGAGTTCGCCTTCGACTTCGATCTGCTGGACGCCACGAAGCTCATCCCGGAGGAGCAGGTGCCGGTCCGGCCGATCGGCCGGATGGTCCTCAACCGCAACCCGGAGAACTTCTTCGCGGAGACCGAGCAGGTCGCCTTCCACACCGGCAACGTGGTCCCCGGCATCGACTTCACCAACGACCCGCTGCTGCAGGCCCGCAACTTCTCCTACCTGGACACGCAGTTGATCCGCCTGGGCGGCCCCAACTTCGCGCAGATCCCGGTCAACCGTCCGGTGGCACCCGTGCGCACCAACCAGCGCGACGGCTACCACCAGGGCGCGATCCACCGGGGCACGAACTACTTCCCGAACTCCCTCGGCGGCGGCTGCCCCGCCCACGCCGGGGTAGACGCGAACGCCTACACGCACTACGCGGAACGTGTCGACGGCGCCAAGATCCGAAAGCGCAGCGAGAGCTTCAAGGACCACTACAGCCAGCCCGCGATGTTCTTCCACAGCATGACGGACTGGGAGAAGCAGCACATCGTGGCGGCCTTCCGGTTCGAACTCGGCAAGGTCGGTGCGATGACCGTCCGCGCCCGGACCGTCGAGGAACTGGCCAAGGTGGACGGCGGGTTGGCGCGCGAGGTGGCGCGCGGCATCGGGGTGCCGGAGCCGGACGGCGCCGAACCGGGGACGCACAAACTCGCCTCGCCCGCGCTCAGCCTCGAGTCGCTGCGCGGCGACGGCTCGATCCGCACCCGGCAGATCGCGGTCCTCGTCACCGACGGCGTGGACGCCGAGCAGGTCACCTCCGTACGGGAGGCGCTGGCCGCCGAGGGTGCGATCGTCGAGGCGCTGGCGCCGACGGACGGCACGGTCAGGGGCGCCGACGGCGAGTCGTACGCGGTCGACCGTGCGCTGCCGACCGTCGCCTCCGTGCTGTACGACGCGGTGCTGCTGCCCGGCGGGCAGGACGGCGCGGCGGCGGCGAAGGACCCGGACACGCTGCGCTTCGTGCGGGACGCCTATCGGCACGGCAAGCCCGTGGGCGCACTCGGCTCCGGCGTGGGCGTGCTGTCCGCCCTGGAACCCGAGGGCCTGCGGCTGTCCACCGGGGACCGGCGCACGGTGTCCGACCGGGGCGTGGTGACGGACACGTCACCGGGCACACCGGCCACCGAGTTCGTACAGGCGTTCGTCGACGCGACAGCGGCGCACCGGCATTGGGACCGGCCACCGGTACGCCACTGAGGAGGCGCCGTGATTCAGGGAGTCGCCGACTCCCCGCACCGGCGGTCCCGTGCGCCTTCACGGGTGCGGCCCGCGGCCACCATGCGCCGCGGGTTGCGGCGCAGGTACTCGCCCTCCAGCTGGGCCATGCGATCGTTGTGGGCCCGCAGCGCGTCCGTCGAGCCGTACAGCAGCGTGTCGTGGCGCGTGCGGTGGATCGTCTCCAGCTCCTTCATGAGCTGCTGGTCGTCCAGCCGGCTGGGGTCGACTCCGGTCATGGTGGCACCCCGCTCGTCGTGTTCGTCCATGCGGTCCGGGTACCCGCCCGGTGAACACCAGTCCCAAGCGGCATCCGGGAGGGAACCATGGATCTCGCTTTCCTGCATCCACTCTACGAACATCCGGGCCCCTGGGCCTCCGTGTACGTCGACACTTCCCGGCATACGGAGGACACGCCCCACGAACGCCATCTGACGGCCGTGGCACTGGCCCGCGACCTTGATCGGCAGGGGGCGGACCAGGCGACGTGCCAGGCCGTCCAGGAGGCACTCGACGAGCTGCAGCACTCCTCCGAGCCGAACGGGCGAGCCCTGTTCGCCCGCGCCGGCGAGGTGGTGCTGGACCCGCCGCTGGCCCGGCCCCCGCAGCGGGACAGCGCGCACTGGGCGCCGCTGCCGCACGCCGCTCCCCTGCTGGAGCTGGCCGGTGAGGACCCGGCCTGCGTGGTGGCGTACATCGACCGCAAGGGCGCGGACTTCGAGCTGCGCACCTCGCTGGGCGAGCAGGAGGCCGGCACGGTCAGCGGGCGGCAGTGGCCGGTGCACCGTACGAGCACGGGTGACTGGTCGGTGCGGCACTTCCAGCTGAAGGTGGAGAACACCTGGGAGCACAACGCGGCCGAGATCGCCGACGCACTCGTCGTCTGTCAGGAGGAGACCCGCGCCGACCTGCTGGTTCTCGTGGGTGAGGAGCGGGAGAAGCGGGCGGTGCACGACCGGCTGCCCCGGCGGCTGCAGGACATGGTCGTGGAGGCCCCGCACGGCGCCGGCAGCAGGCTGCTCGACGAGGATGTCGAGCAGGCCCGCACGGAGCACGTACGGCAGCGGGCCGAACGGGAGCTGGAACGGTTCCTGGCGGCCCGCGAACCGGGCCCCGAGGGGCGCTCCGGTGCCGTGGAGGGCGTGCCCGCGCTGGTCGAGGCCGCCCGCGAGCACCGCATCGAGGAGCTGCTGATCCGTCCCGACGGCCCCGACGCGCACCGCGAGGTGTGGATCGGTGAGGACCCCGACCAGCTGGCGGTCCGCCGCACGGACCTGAAGATCCTCGGCGAACAGCACTCCTGGCCGGCCCGCGCGGACGACGCCCTGATCCGCTCGGCGGTGACGACGGGCGCCCCGGCCCTGTCGGTGGCCCCGGCGGCGGAGGCGACGGGGGGCCAGATCCCGGCGGGCGGCTTGGGTGCCCTGTTGCGCTGGACGTGAGTTCACCGCGCGTCTGGGGGCTTCCGCCCCCAGACCCCCGTTCGGCCCTGAACGGGCCTCGTCCTCACATGCCGGACGGGCTGGTTGATGCCTACCGAACCCGCTCCACTCGCCGCTCGTCCCACACAGGCTCAGCGGTCTCCCGCACACGCCCGTCGCTGCCGAACACCAGATACCGGTCGAAGGACCGGGCGAACCAGCGGTCGTGCGTGACCGAAAGCACCGTGCCGTCGAAGGCCTCCAGCCCCTCCTGGAGCGCCTCGGCGGACTCCAGGTCGAGGTTGTCGGTCGGCTCGTCCAGCAGCAGAGCCGTGACCCCCTCCAGCTCGAGCAGCAGGATCTGGAACCGGGCCTGCTGTCCCCCGGACAGGCGTTCGAACGTCTGCTCGGCCTGGGCCGTCAGCTCGTAGCGCCGCAGGCGTGACATCGCCGCGCCCCGGTCCTGGGAGTGTTCCTGCCACAGGATGTCCAGCAGCTTGCGGCCCTGGAGCTCGGGATGGGCGTGCGTCTGGGCGAAGTGCCCGGGCACGACCCGCGCCCCCAGCTTCCACTCCCCCGTGTGCGCCACCTCGTCGCCGGCCAGCAGCCGCAGGAAGTGCGACTTTCCGGAGCCGTTGGAGCCGAGGACGGCGACCCGCTCGCCGTAGAAGACCTCCAGATCGAAGGGCTTCATCAGGCCGGTCAGCTCAAGTCCCTTGCAGGTGACGGCCCTTACCCCGGTACGGCCGCCCTTGAGGCGCATCGTGATGTCCTGCTCACGCGGCGGCTCCGGGGGCGGACCCGCCTCCTCGAACTTGCGCAGGCGGGTCTGCGCGGCCTGGTAGCGGGACGACAACTCATGGCTGATGGAGGCCGCCTGACGGAGGTTCAGCACCAGCTTCTTCAGCTGGGCGTGCTTCTCGTCCCAGCGGCGGCGCAGCTCCTCGAAGCGGGCGAAGCGTTCACGCCGGGCGTCGTGGTAGGTGGCGAAGCCGCCGCCGTGCACCCAGGCGTCGGCGCCCGCGGGCGAGGGCTCCACCGACACGATCTTCTCCGCGGCGCGGGCGAGGAGCTCGCGGTCGTGGGAGACGAAGAGGACCGTCTTGCGGGTCTCCTTCAGCCGCTCCTCCAGCCAGCGCTTGCCGGGCACGTCGAGGTAGTTGTCGGGCTCGTCGAGCAGCAGCACCTCGTCCGTGCCGCGCAGCAGCGCCTCCAGGACGAGCCGCTTCTGCTCACCGCCGGACAGCGTGCGCACCTGCCGGAACTGCGCCTTCTCGTACGGCACCCCGAGCGCGGCCGTGGTGCACATGTCCCACAGCGTCTCCGCCTCGTAGCCGCGCGCCTCGGCCCAGTCGGCGAGGGCCTGCGCGTACTGCAGCTGGGCCGCCTCGTCGTCGACGGTCATGATGGCGTGCTCGGCCTTGTCGACGGCCTGCGCGGCCTCGCGGATGCGCGGCGGCGCCACGGACACGAGCAGGTCCCGTACGGTCGTCTCGTCCCGTACGGATCCCACGAACTGCCGCATCACCCCGAGGCCGCCGCTGACGGTGACGGTGCCGCCGTGCGGTTTCAGCTCGCCGGAGATCAGCCGCAGCAGGGTCGTCTTGCCGGCGCCGTTCGGTCCGACGAGGGCGACGACGGCCCCTTCGCCCACCCGGAAGGACACATCGCCGAGCAGCGCCCTCCCGTCGGGGAGGTAGTACTCGAGGTGCGCTGCTTCCAGATGTCCCATGAGGAGGCATTCTGCGGGCCCTGCCGGGGGTCGGGCAAACGCTTAAACGGTCTGTGCGGTCTCGTCGAGGGGGCGGCCCGCAGGCCCGCCCCGGCCCGCCGGGGCCACCACGGCGCCCGCCCACGACAGCGCCTTCCAGCCGTCGGCCGGTGAGCCCTCCAGGACCACCACGCCGGTGTTGTCGAGGGGGCGGGCGGCGGCGAAGGGGACGTCGACGTTGTCGGCGCGGGCCGCGGTCCACATGCGGATCGCCGCGCCGTGGCTGACCATGGCGACCGTCGCGGCGCCGCTGCGTGCGGCCTCGGCGACGACGGCGTCGTAGCGGGCGAGCGCCTCGGCGCCGCTCTCGCCGCCCGGCATCCGCAGCTCGGTGTCGCCGGCCGCCCAGGCGAACACCGTCTTCATGTAGAGCGCGCCCTGCTCGGTGTCGCCGGGCAGCATCTCCAGGTCGCCTGCGGTGAGCTCGCGGATGCCGTCCCTCACCAGGACGTCGAGGCCGCGGGCGGCGGCCAGCGGAGCGGCGGTGAGCTGCGTACGCACCAGCGTGGAGGCGTACAGGGCCTCGATGTCCTCGTCGGCGAGCGCCTCGGGGAGGGCGGCGGCCTGCTGCTCGCCGAGCGCGGTCAGCCCGGGACCCGGGACGGCGGTGTCGAGCAGGAAATCGACGTTCGAGGGGGTCTGACCGTGGCGTATGAGGAGCAGACGCATACAGGGCCCTCCGGGTGTCGATCAGCGCCCGCAGGACAAAGAACGGGCACTTCAGGGTACCCGGCACTCCATGAGTCCCGACGTCGACCTCACCGTCCCGAAGCCCGGCCCGCACCCGCTGCGCAGCCGGCTGCTCGCCCTCGACTGCCGTCTCTTCGAGTTCGCGGCCGAGCGGAACTGGCCGGCCGCCGAGCGCGTGCTGCCCCGGCTGAGCCGGAGCGCGAACCACGGTGTGCTGTGGTTCGCGGCCGCCGCCGCCATGGCGGCGAGCCGTACCCCGCGGGCCCGCCGGGCCGCCGCGCGCGGTCTCGCCTCGCTCAGCCTGGCCTCCCTGACCATCAACACACTCGGCAAGCGCTCGGTGCGCCGCCCCCGGCCGGTCCTGGACCCGGTGCCGCTGGTGCGGCAGCTCAAGCGCCAGCCGATCACGACCTCGTTCCCGTCCGGGCACTCCGCGTCGGCGGCCGCCTTCGCGACCGGCGTCGCACTGGAGTCGCCGGCCTGGGGTGCGGCGGTGGCCCCGGTCGCCTGGTCCGTGGCGCTCTCCCGGGTCTACACCGGGGTGCACTTCCCGAGCGACGTGCTCGCGGGAGCGGTCCTGGGCGTGGGCGCCGCCTTCGCCGTACGGGGCCTGGTGCCGACCCGCGCCCAGCTCGTCCCGCCGGCCCGGCCCCGCGCCGAGGTCCCGGCGCTGCCGGACGGCGAGGGCCTGGTGGTGGTGGCCAACAACGGCTCGGGCACCGCGGACCGGGTGCGCGCCCTGCGGGACAGCCTGCCGGCCGCCGAGGTCGTCGAGTGCCAACCGGGCGATCTTCGGGCCGAGTTGGAGAAGGCCGCGACCCGCGCCCGGGTGCTCGGCGTGTGCGGCGGCGACGGCACGGTCAACACGGCCGCCGAGGTCGCCCTGCGCCACGGGCTGCCGCTCGCGGTGCTGCCCGGCGGCACCCTGAACCACTTCGCCTACGACCTGGGGGTCGAGGACGTCCGCGATCTGAGCCGGGCCGTCCAGCAGGGCGAGGCGGTGCGCGTGGACGTCGGCCGGTTCGTCTGCGGCACCCAGCAGGGCGTCTTCCTCAACACCTGCAGCCTGGGGGTCTACCCGGAGCTGGTGCGGGTGCGGGACCGCTGGTCGGGCCGGATCGGCGGCTGGCCCGCCGGCGTGCTCGCGGCCCTGCGCGTCCTGCGCACGGGCCGGCATCCGCTGGAGGCCGAGTTCGGGGGCCAGGTGCGCCCGCTGTGGCTGCTGTTCGTCGGCAACGGCACCTACCACCGGATGGGGCTGGCGCCCGGCCGCCGGCTCGACCTCGCGGACGGGCAGCTCGACGTACGGGCGGTGCACGGTGGCCGCCGTCCCGCGCTGCGGCTGCTCGCGGCCGCCCTGGCGGGTCCGCTGACCCGCTCCCCCGTCCACGCGGCGGTCCAGGTGGGCCGACTGCACCTGGAGGGCGTCGCCCCCGGCACGCTCCTCGCCCACGACGGCGAGGTCACCGAGGCGGAGGGTGAGGTGACGCTGGAGAAGCTCCCCGAGGCGCTCACGGTGTACCGCCCCCTCACCGGCGACTGACACTCCATCAGTCCACATTCCAAAACGCGGGTCTCATCATTCGACATGCGGGCGTACGGTGATCCGTACCGACAAGCCGTCGAACAGGGGAGTTCCGCCATGTCGAAGCCGCAGGAGACCGCCGTCTACACGCACGGGCACCACGAGTCGGTGCTGCGCTCCCACACCTGGCGGACCGCCGCCAACTCCGCGGCCTATCTGCTCGGTTCGCTGAAGCCCCACATGAAGATCCTGGACATCGGCTGCGGCCCGGGGACCATCACCGCCGACCTGGCGGCGCTGGTCCCCGACGGACACGTCACCGGCGTCGACCATGCGCCGGGGATCCTGGACCAGGCCCGGGCCACGGCCGCCGAACGGGGCCTCACGAACGTCGGCTTCGCGGTCGCGGACGTGCACGCCCTGGACTACCCCGACGACACGTTCTGCGTGGTCCACGCGCACCAGGTGCTGCAACATGTCGGCGACCCGGTGCAGGCGCTGCGCGAGATGGTGCGGGTGACCAAACCGGGCGGGTTCATCGCCGTCCGCGACTCGGACTACGCGGCCATGACCTGGTATCCCGCGTCCTCGGGGATGGACGACTGGCTGGACCTGTACCGGCGGGTGGCCCGCGCCAACGGCGGCGAGCCGGACGCCGGGCGGCGGCTGAAGTCCTGGGCGCTGCGGGCGGGCCTGACCGACGTCACCGCCACCGCCGGCACGTGGACCTTCTCCACACGGCAGGAGCGGGCCTGGTGGAGCGGATTGTGGGCGGACCGGACCCTCGCCTCGGCCTACGCCGAGCGGGCCACCGAGGGCGGGCACGCCACCACCGAGCAGCTGCGGGCCGTCTCGGAGGCCTGGCGGGAGTGGGGCACGCAGGAGGACGGCTGGTTCAGTGTGCTGCACGGAGAGATTCTGTGCCGAAAAGGCGCCTGAATCTCCTTTTCCGGGATACCCGGAAAACAGGAGGTCGAATTATGGTTGCTGTTCTGCTCGTACTGCTTCTCGCGCTGATTCTTTTCGGCGCGGGATTCGCACTGAAGATACTGTGGTGGGTTGCTCTGGCGGTTATCGTGCTGTGGCTGCTGGGATTCCTGGTGCGCGGCACAACAGCGGCCGGGGGCAGGGGTCGCTGGTACCGCTGGTAGTCAGTTCCTGGGAAGCAACGGCCCGAGCGGCCCGAGGTCCAGATTCAGGTCCTCGGGCCGCAGTCCGTAGCGCTCACGCAGCTCGGTCATGCGGTCGTCGAGCAGCATGAGCGTGAGCCCGATCCGCTCCTCCTGCTCCTCGCTGAGGTCTCCCGTGTCGAAGCGGCGCAGCGCCTGGCGCTCCATGAGCTGGCGCAGCAGCTCGACCACGGTCAGCACCAGCTTGACGAGGTCGCGCTCGACGGTGTCGGGCTCCAGGTCCAGACGGTTGCGGTTGCGGGTCATGTGAGCTCCCCCCAAGGTGATGGAACCTGCTCGTTGACCGAGCTGATCAGCGCGTTCAGGTCGATGCGCACCAGGTCGACGTCCGCGATGCGCAGGGTGATGTCCCCCGTGATGACGACCCCGCCGGCGAGCAGCCGGTCCAGCAGGTCGACCAGGGCGATCTCACGACGTTCGACAACCGTCACGACTCTTCCCCCGCAAAGGAATAGGCGGCCCACGGGCCGGTGAGTTCGACTCGTATAGCCGGACCGCTCAGCTTTGTTTCGTCCTTGCTCCGGTCCACCAGCTCCACGAATTCCTCGGAATCACGGCGGGACACCAGATAGGCCGCGTTGAGAACATTCCGGCCGGAGGCTCCGGAAAGAGCAGGGTTCTGCGGAGCATGCAATCGGGAGTCATCGGCGTACGCGGAAAGCGCCGCGTGCAGGTGCTCGGCGAACTCCTCCGTCTGCTTCCACATGTCCTCGCTCGCACGGACGCTCATGCGCCGCCGGCGCAGATAGTCCCGGCCCGAGACCGCCTTCTGCTCGGGTGCGCCGGAATCCTCCGGCGGGGGTTCGGCGTACACCTTGACGCCCCATTCCACCCGCCCCTCCAGCCGGTCGAGGGTGCGCCGGAAGTCGTCCTCGCGTGCCTCGATCATCACGCGGACACCGCTGTCGTCCCGGAAGACGGTCCCGAGCCGCAGCGGCAGCGGGGTGGTGACGACGGTGAGCGCGTCGATCACGCTCTGGTGGGCCCGCGCCGTCTCCGTCAGCCAGTCCAGGTCCTCCAGATGCCTGTGGAGCGGCTCCTCCGCGAAGTCCCGCTCCGGCACATGACTGACCACGGCGATCAGGCCGTGGTGGGTGAGCACTCTGGGCGGGTCACCCGCCACGCCTTTCAGCTGGGACTGCAACGGGGCGCTGAAGGGACGGCAGACGGCGTAGACGTAGCGCAGTCCGGTCATGGGGCCTCCTTCGCCTCGCGCACTGCACGGCCCTCTTCGAGCCGGCCGTTCTCCAGTTGGGCGAGTCGCTCGCGCAACTCGGCGTTCTCCCGCGCGAGTTCCTTGCGGCGGGCACCGGAGGACAACGCGGGGTCGTCCTCCCACCAGTCGATGCCCATCTCCTTCGCCTTGTCCACCGAGGCCACGATCAGGCGGAGTTTGATGGTGAGGAGTTCGATGTCGAGCAGGTTGATCCGGATGTCACCGGCTATCACGATGCCCTTGTCGAGCACGCGCTCGAGGATGTCGGCGAGGTTCGCGCCGCCGCTGGATCCGTAGGGCTCGGGCATCCGGCCGGCCATGGTCATCGACGGCTCCCACCCTGGGCCGGCTCGTATTCGGGTTCCTGCTCGTCCTCGTACTCGTCCTCGCCTTCGTACTCGTCCTCGGGCTCACCTTCGTACTCGTCCTCGGGCTCTTCTTCTCCCTCTTCCTCTTCCTCCTCGTCGAACTCCTCTTCCTCCCCTCGGGGTTCTTCGTCCTCCTCGTACTCGCCGTTCTCCTCCTCGGCGCCCTTCTCCTCCTCGGCGACGGCGTCCTCGTGGCTGCGGACGACCTCGCCGTCGCTGATCTCGCCGCGCCAGCCGTCCTCGGCCTCGCCCTTGAGGGTGATGAACCGGACGAAGTTCTTGAGGTCGAGCCGGGCCCGGCGGCCCTGTGCCCGCCAGATGTTGCCGGTCT
Source organism: Streptomyces sp. NPDC001137 (assembly GCF_040298885.1). Lineage (NCBI taxonomy): Bacteria > Bacillati > Actinomycetota > Actinomycetes > Kitasatosporales > Streptomycetaceae > Streptomyces > Streptomyces sp. NPDC001137. The sequence continues at coordinate 131,417 of NZ_JBEPBA010000021.1, read as the reverse complement.
TCTCGAAAAGGCCCTTGGGGTAGTACTCGATCACCAGCAGGACGCGGGTGAGGTTGTCGTCGATCCGGTGGAAGGAGACGACGCCCCTGGTGGTGCCCTTGGCGCCCTCCGAACTCCAGGAGATCTTCTCGTCGGGCACCTGCTCGGTGGTCTTCGCCTTCCAGCTGCGGTTGGACCAGAAGATCTTCAGCTGCCAGTCGGACTGGGTGTCGTCGGCGCGGTTCGCGCTCTTGACGCCCTTGGCGAAGGTGCTGAAGTCCTGGTACTGGGTCCACTGGTCGTAGGCCGTGCGCCGGTCCACGCCCACGTCCACGGACTCGATGATCACCGTCGGCTTGTTGCCGGCCCCGCGCTTGCGCTTCCCCTTGCCGCCGCCGAGGTTCTTGAAGGCCTCGACCACGTTGTCCTTGGCCCGGCCGGCGCCGGTCTCCAGCGCGGCACGCAGGGGCCCCTTGCCCTCGGCCAGCTTGCGACCGCCGTCGAGCGCCAGCTTGGCGAAGCCGGGGCTGTTCCCCTCGGCGATGTCGTTCAGCTTGACGGTGGTCTCGCCGAGTTTGCGGCCGACGCCGGTCAGCAGCCGGGTGGCCTGTGCGGCCAGGTACTCCTGCAGTTCGGCCTTGAGCCGGTCGGCGGCCTCGCTGTGGGCCACGTCGGTCAGGGGGCCGGTCGCCCCTTTTGCACCGCGCGCTGCGGAGGTCGCGGAGCCCAGTGTCTCGGTCATCGCTCACCGCCTCCCTTCGACCGGCGGGCCCGGGTGTCACCGGACCCGCTCCTGGCGGAGGCCGTCTTGCGGGCGGCCGTCCTCTTCGCGGCGGACTTCTTCGCCGTCGTCTGCTTCGACGCGGCCTTCTTGGCCGGCGCCTTCTTCGCCGGAGCCCTCTTCGCGGCCGTCTTCTTGGCCGGGGCCTTCTTCGCGGCCTTCTTGGCGGACTTCCGCACCGGACCGCCCTCGGCCTCGTCGTCCGAAGGCTCCTCCTTGCCCTCCGGCTCCTCGTCCTCGGTCTCGCCGGCCGGCTCCTCGTCCTCGTACTCGTCCCGCGAGTCCTCCCCCTCGGCCTCTCCCGACTCCTCGTTCTCGTCCTCTTCCTGAGCTTCGTCCTCTTCCTCGTCCTCGAGGAGACCCTTCGCCCGCCCCGACACGCCCGAGAGCTGGTCGCGGACCTCGGCGGTACGTCCGTGGAGGCGGTCGGCGAGGGCGTCGATCTGCCGCTCCACCATCGCCCCCGAGGCCGCCTTGCCGACGCCGCGCAGGTCCTCGCGCAGCTGGTCCCCTATCTCCTTGAACTGCGGATTGTTCTGCAGCTGCTGGGACACCAGGTCCGCGAGCGCCCGCGGGCTCAGATGCATCCGTTTGCCGGCCACCAGGCTGCCGACGGCGAACGCCAGTTTCATCTTCTTCGTACGTCCGAGGACGTATCCGGCCCCTACCGCGAGGCCGAGTCCCACTCGGTTCATCGTGCCGTCCCATTGCCCGTGGCCGCGCCACCGCGCAGACCGATGTCCAGCCGGTCCAGAAGCTCGTCCTCCTGTCGGTCGAACTCCTCCTCGTCGATCTCGCCCGCCTCCAATCGCTCCTCCAGCCGGGCGAGTTCCGCCCGGACGGTGGCGGGGTCGTAGTAGATCCGTTCCGCCTCGTTCAGCACCTGTCCGATCACCCACGCACTGCCGCGTACCGGCGCGAAGGGCAACAGGACAAGCTCCTTGATCAGTCCCACGGCGTCACTCCTGAGCGCTGCCCGGGCCGGTGGAGCTGCCCGCGTGCTCCGCGGGACCGGGCTCGACGAAGCTGTACGGCGGCAGCGGGCCGTTGACGCGCAGCTCGATGTGCGGATGGCTCTTGCGGAGCTGCTCCACCTCGGCCAGGAACGACTCGGCGGACTCGCGCTCCACGAGGAAGGAGACGTTGAGCAGCCACCCCGTGGATTCCGGGCCGTCGCTCACCGCGGCGGCGGCCGGTTCCAGGGCGCTCTGCAGCTCGGCCGCGTCCTCGGCCTCCCGGGCCTTGACGGCGGCCACGACCATCTCGCCGAGCCGCAGCCGCTCTTCGTAGCTGCCGCCGCCCGCCTTCCGGTTGGCCTCGGTCATGGCGCGGATCTCCGCGTTCTCGGACATCACGCGGTGCAGGACGGCCTCTTCCTGGTGGGTGGCCTTGATGTTGTACTCGACCTTGCCCTCCAGGGCGCGCAGCCGCTCCTTGTAGTGGTCGGCGCGTTCGGCGAGGACGCCGGTGACCGTGTCGTCGTCGGGGGCCACGCTGCCGAACCGCATGGGCAGCACCGGGCCGCCCGCGCCCGCCTCGGCGAGCACGCTCTGGTGGGCGAGCAGGTCCTTGCGCTTGGGTCGCAGCCCCTCGGGGGCGTCACTCACCACGGCCGCCAGATCGCCCTCCTGGAGGACGCGCACCGGCCGGGGCGGGTCGCCGACACCGGTCAGGTCCTCGGGGAGTGCGGGATGCGAACTCGCGGTGATGCCGTAGACGTACGTGCTCACTCCTGCTCCTCCTTCCTGCGCGAGGACGTGGCCTTGCGGGCGCGCGGCCGGGACTCGGACTCCCGCTCGCGGCCCTCACCACGTGCCTGCTGGAAGGCGTCGGAGATGGTCTCCGCCGCTCCGGAGAGTGCGCCCTTGGACTTGCCGCGCGCGCCGGACTCGGTGATCTCGCCGACGAGGTCGGGCAGACCGGGGTCCTTGCGCGGTCCTGCCTCTAGGTCGAGGCGGTTGCACGCCTCGGCGAAGCGCAGATAGGTGTCGACGCTGGCCACGACGACACGTACGTCGATCTTGAGGATCTCGATGCCGACCAGGGAGACCCGCACGAACGCGTCGATCACGAGACCCCTGTCGAGGACGAGCTCCAGAACGTCATAAAGGCCACTGGAGCCGCCTCCGCCGCTCTGCTGTGCCGGGACAACGGTCATGCCGACCGCGCCTCCTTGTCTGGTTGAGTTCCGGGAAGGCGGCCTAGCGGCCGCCGGACCTGTGTGCGTCGGCCCGTCCGCGTTCGTAACGGCGGACGCGTCGGTAGCCGGTCAGTTGTCCCTCGGGGTCCAGATCGACCTGATAGCTCGCCATCAGGCTCATCGTGTCCGGCACGCGGGCCAGCTCCAGGACCTCGACCTCCAGGGACCAGCCGTCCTCCGTCTGCTCGAAGGACGAGACGGTCTCGGCAGACATGCCGGTCAGCTCCGCGAGCTGCGTGCGCGCCTCGCGCAGCACCTCCATGGGGTTCGGCCGCTTGTCCGCCGTACTCTCTTTGTCGCTGTTTCGTGGACTCTGCGAATCTCTGGTGTCTTTTGTGTCAGCCATGGCCACCTCTGCGACCGGGTGGCCGCATTGGCGCTGGCCAAACCTTCAGGATTCACGCAACGCGTCGAGCCTGCGCCGCGCCGGTCCCAGGGCGCGGCCACGGCTCATGATCCCGGCCCAGGGATCGGTGCGGGCCTGCTCGACGGCGTCGGCGATGGTCCAGCGGGGGGCGCTCAGGTCCGGGTCGTCCAGCTGCTCCCAGGTGATGGGGGTGGCCACGGGGGCGCCGGGGCGGGCACGGACGGTGAGGGGGGCGACCGCGGTCTGCGCATAGGCGTTGCGGCCCACGTCGAGGTAGAGGCGGTCGCCGCGCTCCTTCTTGCGTGCGGCGGTGGTGAGCCGGTCGGGGTGGGCGGCCGCGAGGGTGTCGGCGACGTCGCGGGCGAACCCGCGGACCTCGTCGAAGTCGTGCCGGCCGTTCAGCGGAACGACCACGTGCAGTCCGCGCGAGCCGGTGGTCATCAGTCCCGAGGGGAGCTCGAGCTCGTCGAGGAGTTCCCCGAGCAGCACGGCCGCCTCGCGCACCGCCGCGAAGTCGTCACCGGCCGGATCCAGGTCGAAGACCATCCGGTCGGGGCGGTCGAGCCTGCCGACCCGGGACAGCCAGCGGTGCAGGGTGAGGCTGGCCTGGTCGGCGAGGTAGAGGAGGGTGGCGGAGTCGTCGCACACGGTGTGGCAGACGGTGCCGCCCTCCTTGGGCACCTCGACGCGGCTGATCCACTCCGGGTAGTTCTCGGGGGTGTTCTTCTGCATGAAGCGCGGGCCGTCCAGGCCGTCCGGATGCCGTTCCAGCATCAGGGGGCGGCCGCGCAGATGGGGCAGCATGAGCGGGGCGGCGGCGCGGTAGTAGTCGACGAGATCGCCCTTCGTGTACTCCTTCACACGGCCGTCACCGTCGCGGTCGCCGGGGAACAGCACCTTGTCGGCCCGGTGGACCCGCACCGAGCGCCGCCCGGCGCGCACGGTGCGTACGTCGTCGCTCACCGCACGACCGCCTCCTCCACCAGCAGTTTCGCGGCCGCCGTGATCGACTCGGCATCGATGCCCGCGGCGTGCAGCTGCTGGTCCGGGGCAGCCGAGCCCGGCATCGCGCGGACGGCCAGACGCACCAGGCGCGGTACCGGCCGCCCGTCGAGGAACGCGTCCAGGACGGCGTCGCCGAGGCCGCCCTCCTCGTGGTGGTCCTCGACGGTGACCAGGCAGCCGGTGTCCTCGGCGGCGCGGCGCAGCGTGCGCCGGTCGACGGGCTTGACCGAGTAGAGGTCGATGACGCGGGCCTGGATGCCGTCCCGGTCCAGCGCGTCGGCGGCGGCCAGCGCCTCGGCCACGGTCACGCCGGCCGCGACGAGGGTCAGCCGGTCGTGCGGGGAGGAGCGCAGCACCTTGCTGCCGCCGATGGGGAACTCCTCGTCGGGGCCGTAGATCACCTGGCTCGCCCCGCGCGAGGTGCGCAGGTAGCGGATGCCCTCGCAGCCCGCCATCGCGGCGACGAGCTGTGCGGTCTGGTTGGCGTCGCACGGGTACAGCACGGTCGATCCGTGCACCGCCCGCATCATCGCCAGGTCCTCCAGACCCATCTGGGACGGGCCGTCCTGGCCGATGGCGACGCCGGCGTGCGAACCGACGAGGTTGATGCCGGCGCCGCTGACGGACGCCATGCGGATGAAGTCGTAGGCGCGGGTCAGGAAGGCCGCGAAGGTGCCGGCGTACGGCACCCAGCCGCGGGACGCGAGGCCCACCGCCGCGGCGACCATCTGCTGTTCGGCGATGTAGCACTCGAAGTACCGGTCGGGGTGTTCCTTGGCGAAGAGCTCGGTCCGGGTGGAGTCGCCGACCTCGCCGTCGAGGGCCACGATGTCGCTGCGCCCGGTGCCGAGGGCGGTGAGCGCCTGCCCGTAGGCGTCGCGGGTGGCGACCCCCTCCTCGGGGTTCCCCTTCTCCCAGCGGGGCAGCTCGAGGTGCCCGGCACGCACGGCGTGCAGCATGCGGGTGGCGGTCGGCTCGTGGACGTGCACCCTCAGGTCGCGGAGGCCACCGAGTTCGGCGATCGCCTCGTCGGCGTCCTTGAGGGGCTTGCCGTGCAGTCCCTCGCGGTCCTGGGCGGCGCTGACGCCCTTGCCCTTGAGGGTGCGGGCGAGGATCACGGTCGGCTGCCCGGTGGTCGAGAGCGCCTCGCCGTACGCGCGGTCGACGGCATCGACGTCGTGCCCGTCCACCTCGATGGTGTGCCAGCCGAACGCCTGGAAGCGGCGGGCGTAGGCGTCGAGGTTGTGCCCGTGCCGGGTCGGGCCCCGCTGTCCCAGCCGGTTCACGTCGACGATCGCGGTGAGGTTGTCCAGATGCTCGTACGCCGCTTGCTCGGCGGCCTCCCAGATCGACCCCTCGGCCAGCTCACTGTCCCCGCACAGCACCCACACCCGGTACCCGCCCCGGTCCAGCCGCTTGCCGGCCAGTGCGATGCCGACGCCGACGGGCAGACCCTGGCCGAGCGACCCGGTGGCCGTCTCGACCCACGGCAGCCTGCGCGGCGTCGGATGCCCCTCGAGGCGGCTGCCCAGCTTGCGGAAGGTGAGCAGCTCGCCGTCCTCGATGGCGCCGGCGGCCTTGTAGACGGCGTAGAGGAGGGGCGAGGCGTGCCCCTTGGAGAGCACGAACCGGTCGTTTCCGGGGTGGGCGGGCCGGTCGAAGTCGTAGCGGAAGTGGTGCGCGAACAGTACGGCCATCAGTTCCGCGGCGGACATCGAGGACGTCGGGTGCCCGGACCCCGCGGCGTCGGCTGCACGGACACTGTCCACCCGCAACTGCTGGGCGAGTTCGACGAGTTCGTCGGTTTTCATGAGTCTCCTTCCGCGGGGGCGTCGCTACGTCGCTTCACAGGACCAGGAGCTTCGGCCGATCCCCCACCGGCCTGCTCCCCAGCCGACTCGGAGCCCACCTGCCCCTTGGCGGGCTCACCGCCCGGCTGATTCTTGGCGGGCTCGCGACCGGGTTGGTTCTTGGCGGGCTCGCCGCCCGGCTGGTTCTTGGCGGGCTCGGTGGTCTGCTCCGCGGGTGGCGCGCTCTGACTGGTCGTGTCGGCCTCTGTGGCCGCGCCCGGGCCCGAGGTGGTCGAGGCCGGTTCCCGGGGTTCCGGGCGGCCCGGTACGCGGGCCAGTTCCGGTGAGGACGTCTCCAGGGGGACCGACCAGGAGCGGACGAGTCCCAACTGGACTGCCTGACGGGGCAGTACGGAGTCCAGCAGCCAGTCCGCGGCCACGCGGACGCGGTTGCCGGGCATCGCGGCGAGGTGGTAGCCGCGGGTGACGGCGCCCGCCAGCGGGCCGGGCAGGTGGATGCCCAGCGGGTTGGCGGCGGCCTTCGTACCGCCCAGGTCGACGACGAAGCCCAGGTCGCGGTGGCGGTAGGCGTGCCGTTCACCGACGCCGAGCGACGCGGCGACGTTCTGTGCCGCGACCTTGCCGTGCCGCCAGGCGTGCTGCGCGGTCATCGGCGTGTACGACCCCGGGTTGTTGAGGTCCGGCACCGCGGCGGCGTCGCCGCACGCGAACACCTCGGGCCGGCCCGGCACTTGGAGATGCGGGTCGACGAGGAGCCGGCCGCGTTCCAGCGGCTGCCCGGTGGACTCGACGAGCGGATCGGGCCGTACGCCGACGCACCACACGAGCGTGCGGGTGTCGACGAACTCGCCGTCGGTCAGCAGGACCCCGCCCGGCGTGGCCTCCTTCACGGAGGTCCCCATGCGGACGTCGACCCCTCGCTGCCGCAGTACCCGGTCGGCGGTCCGCGAGAGCCGTTCGTCCATCTCGGGCAGGACACGCGGCGCGACGTCGAGCAGCATCCAGCGAGGGCGTATCCCCTGCCGGAGCGGGTGCTTGCGGACCTGCGCCTCGGTGTACATCTGCCCGTGGGCGGCGACCTCGGTCCCGGTGTATCCGGCGCCGACCACCACGAAGGTGCACCGGGCGGCGCAGCTCTTCGGGTCGTCCGCGGCGGCGGCGAGTTCCACCTGCCGGGTGACGTGATCGCGCAGGTACAGCGCCTCGGGCAGCCCCCGGAAGCCGTGCGCGTACTCGGCCACGCCCGGGATCGGCAGCAGCTTGTTGACGCTGCCGACGGCGAGCACCAGCCGGTCGTACTCCAGCGTGCCGCCCCCGCCCTCGGGGTCGGTGTAGTGCACGCGACGCCCGTCGAGGTCGACGGAGTCGGCCTCGCCGAGCACCAGCCGGACGTGCGGCAGGGTTCCGGACAGGGACACGGACACCCGGCGGGGTTCCAGGATCCCGGCGGCGACCTGGGGCAGCAGGGGCAGGTACAGGAAGTAGTCGGTCGGATTCAGCAGGGTGACGTCGGCCTTGTGCCGCATCAGCCGGGACAGGACATGGGCCGTCCGGTACCCGGCGAATCCGGCACCGACGATCACGATGCGGGGTCGACTCACGTTCGCCTCCGGCGCTGTCGCGTACGTCGTGCGGAGCCTTCCGCGTCCCCCTGGTCAAGGCCCCCAAACGTCCGCCGGTTTCCGGCGCGGGCGCCGGGTACCCGGAGCGGGCCGGTCCCCACGCCCAGTGCCTCCCGGAGGTGTCCCCCATGCCCGAGTACGGCTACTTCCTCTCCTGCGAGGAGTTCGGTCCCGCGGAACTCGTCGAACAGGCGAGGATGGCGGAGCAGGCCGGATTCCGGTCCCTGTGGATCTCGGACCACTACCACCCGTGGAACGACGCGCAGGGGCAGAGCCCGTTCGTCTGGTCGGTGATCGGCGCGCTCTCGGAGGCGGTGTCGCTGCCGGTCGAGACGGCGGTCACCTGCCCCACCGTGCGTATCCATCCGGCGGTGGTCGCCCAGGCGGCGGCGACCTCGGCAGTGATGCTGAACGGCCGCTTCCGGCTCGGGGTGGGCACCGGTGAGGCCCTCAACGAGCACATCCTCGGGCACGTCTGGCCGCCCGCGAGCGTCCGCATGGAGATGCTGGAGGAGGCGATCCAGATCATGCGCCGCCTGTTCACCGGCGAGGAGGTCAGCCACCACGGCACCCACTACACGGTGGAGAACGCCCGCCTCTACACGGTCCCCGACGAGCCCGTCCCGATCGACATCTCCGGCTTCGGCCCGGCGGCGACACAGCTCGCGGGACGGGTCGGCGACGGCTACATCACGATGATGCCGGACGCCTCGATGGTCGAGCAGTTCCGCAAGGGCGGTGGCGGCGGGAAGCCGGTGATCGGCGGCACCAAGCTCTGCTACGGCACCGACCGCGAGGAGGCCGTACGCACGGTGCACCAGCGGTGGTTCAACCAGTTCCTGCCGGGCGAGATGGGCCAGATCCTGCCCTCGCCGAGCCATTTCGAGCAGCTGGCGCCGCTGGTCACCGAGGAGATGGTGCGCGAGAAGGCGGTGTGCGGTGACGACGTCGACGAACACCTCTCGGCCCTGCAGGCCTTCGCCGACGCCGGCTTCGACCGGGTCTACGTCAACCAGATCGGCCCCGACCAGCGCGGGTTCTTCGACTTCTACCGTACGAAGGTGCTGCCGCAGTTGCAGCAGTCCTGAGGGAACCGCGATGAAACTCCACCGCCCCGTCGTCTCCGTCTACACCGTGCCGACCGACGCCCCCGAGGCCGACGGCACGCTGGCCTGGGAGTCCACGACGATGGTGATCGCCGAGGTGACGACCGGCGACGAGACCGGCACGGGTTGGACCTACGGCCCGCCGGCGGTCGGCGACTTCGTGCGCGACCAGCTCGCCCCGCTGGTCGAGGGCCGCTCAGCCCTCGACATCCCCTCCGTGCACGACGCGATGTGCCGCTCGGTCCGCAACGCGGGCCGCCCCGGGGTCGCCGCGGGCGCGATCTCCGCGGTGGACATCGCCCTGTGGGACCTCAAGGCCCGCCTCCTCGAACTCCCGCTGGCCCGGCTGCTCGGCGTGTGCCGCGAGCGGGTCCCCGTCTACGGCAGTGGCGGCTTCACGACGTACCACGACACGCATCTGGCCGCGCAGCTCAACGGCTGGGTGCACGGGCAGCACATTCCGCGCGTGAAGATAAAGATCGGGGAGAGCTGGGGCCGGGCGGTCCCCCGGGACCTGGCCCGTGTCCGCGCGGCACGCCAAGTGATCGGTCCCGAGGCCGAGTTGTACGTGGACGCGAATGGCGGCTACACCCGCAAACAGGCGGTCCGCGTCGGCCGCGCCCTGGCCGAGCACGGCGTGGGCTGGTTCGAGGAACCGGTCTCCTCGGACGACCTGACGGGTCTGCGCCTGGTCCGTGACGCCCTGGTGTGCGATGTGACGGCCGGCGAGTACGGCTACGACCTGCCCTACTTCGCCCGCATGATCGCGGCGGGCTCGGTCGACTGCCTCCAGATCGACGCGACGCGCTGCGGCGGCATCACGGAGTTCCTGCGCGCCGCCGCGCTCGCCCAGGCGCACGGTCTGGAGGTGTCCACCCACTGCGCCCCGCACGCCCACGCCGCGGCGGCCGCCTCGCTCCCCAATCTGCGCCACATGGAGTGGTTCCACGACCATGTACGCATCGAGCACATGTTCTTCGACGGGGCGCTGGATCCGATGGGGGGCACGGTGCGCCCGACGGCCGGTCCGGGCCACGGGCTGACCCTGCGGAGCGACGACGTCGAGGAGTACCGGGTCGGCTGATGTCCTGACGGCGGGCGACCGGCTCGGTCTCCGTGCTAACGGCGGGCGAGCCGGGTCAGTTTCCGTGCGGCCACCACGCCGGCGCCGACGGTGAGAGCCGTCCCCACCCGGCCGCGGTTGCGGGAGATCCACTCCTGCGCACTGTCCGGCCGGGACTCCTCGTCGAACCGTCCGTGCGCCCCGAAGTCCCGCCCGTGCGCTCCGTCCGCCGGGGTCCACAGATTGCCGAACTCGCCGTGCTCGCCCTCGTCCTGCTGGGCGTCGAAGCCGGTGCGGGCCAGATAGCGGTCGAGCACTCCGGGAGCCACCGCGTTGGCGATGAGGGTGGCCACCGTGGAGCTTCCGACCCAGTACTCGCGCCGCCGCCCGTGGGAGGCCGCGTGCACGATCGCGCGGGCCGCGACCTCCGGCTGGAACACCGGCGCCACCGGCCGGGCCCGCCCCGGCATCCGGCTCAACACCCAGTCGAACTGCGGTGTGTTGACGGCCGGCAGCTGCACCATCGTGGTGCGGACCCCGCTGCCGCTGTGCAGCAGCTCGCACCGCAGCGACTCGTTGAACCCCTGGATCGCGTGCTTGGCCCCGCAGTACGCCGACTGCAGCGGAATGCCGCGGTAGGCGAGGGCGGAGCCGACCTGCACGATCGTGCCGCGGTCGCGCGGCAGCATGTGGTGCAGCGCGGCCCGGGTGCCGAACACACAGCCCAGATACGTCACTTCGGTCACCCGGCGGAACTCGTCCGGGGTGATCTCGGTGAACGGCGCGAAGACCCCGGCGAAGGCGTTGTTGACCCACACGTCGATGTGCCCGAACGTGTCGGCGACCTGCTGGGCCGCGTCGTCGACCGCCTTGGGGTCGGCCATGTCGACGGTGACGACAAGGGCCTCGCCCCCGGCGCGCTGCACCTCGTCGGCGGCCGCCGCGAGGCCCTCCCGCCCGCGGGCCAGCAGCGCGACCCGGTCGCCCCGGGCGGCGAAGGCCAGGGCCGCGGCCCGCCCCACGCCACCGCTGGCCCCGGTCACGACGACGGCCTTACGGCCCCCCGGCACGGGTACGCCCCACCGTTTGCGGACCATGGCTCACGCCCTGTGGTGCGGCTGCTCGGGGTCGATGTCGCCCTGGCCCGGTGCCGGTGTGCCCGTGCCGCCCGGTTCGCCCGCGACGGGCGCGGCCCCGCCCGGACCGCCCGGTGCGACCGGCGGCATCGGCGGATACGGCGTCCCGAGTCCGCTCGGCGGCTGGGTGGGCGCCCGGCCGCCCACGACGGGGTCGCCCTGGCTCGCGGCGGCCGCCTCCCGCTCCGGGGTGGGCCGGGACGCCGAGGGGCGGGCCGCCCCACGCAGGACGTAGGCGACGACGCCGAGGATCACCGCGGTGATCAGCGCGGCGGCCCAGTCGGGCAGGCCGATCGCCAGGGCCAGTCCCACGGTGAGCGCGAGGGCCGCGCCCGCATACAGGGCGACGGCTCCGGAGGCGGCGTACAGCGTCGCCCTACGCCGTTGCTTGCGAGTCTGTTCGCGCAGTTCGTCGCGCACGGTCTCGCGCGCCACCTGCGCCAGCTCGTCGACCAGGTGCCTGTCCAGATGCTCCAGATGATCCAAGCCTTCCATGGCTGCCGAGTACCCGTACGCGCATACGGATAACGCGGTCCGTCACGGCCGGAAAGCGGTGCGTCAGCCCCCGGGGCCTCGGGTACCCGGCCCGCTCGCACGACCGCACGACCAAACCCTCACAGACCCCTCTTACAGGAGTTACAGGATGACCGAGCGCACCGATGTGGTGGAGCTGCTCAAGGGGCAGCACATCCGGATCCGAGAACTGTTCGACGAGGTGGCGAACACCAAGGGGGAGGACCGCAAGCGGCACTTCCACGACCTCGTACGGCTCCTCGCGGTGCACGAGACCGCCGAGGAAGAGGTCGTCCATCCCTTCGCCCGCAAGCACATCGACGGCGGCGAGCTGGTCGTGAAGGACCGGATCGAGGAGGAGGAGAAGGCCAAGTCGGCCCTTTCCCGGCTGGACGACATGGATCCGGACTCGCCCGAGTTCCTGGACCAGTTCGCGGCCCTGCGCCAGGACGTGCTCGCCCACGCCGACAACGAGGAGCGGTACGAGTTCGCCCACTTCCACCGGGTCGCCGACCGCGACAGGCTGGAGACCCTGGCCCGCGCGGTACAGGCGGCCGAGGCGCTGGCGCCCACGCGTCCGCACCCGGGCACCGACACCGCCCTGAAGAACGTGGCGGTGGGCCCGGTCGCGGCCGTCATCGACCGCACGCGTGACGTCGTACGCAAGGCGATGGGCTGATCCACGCCCCGGGGCGGCCGGGCCGAGGACGATCACCGAAACGATCGGAAGCGATCTCCTCGCCCGGTCGCCCCAACTAGGCTCTGCACATGGACATTCTGGGAGCCACGCTGCGTATCTGCGTCGACGACCTGGAGACCGCGGTCCCCTTCTACGAACGGCTGGCGGGCGGCAGAGCCCAGCGCTTCGAACGCGGCGGCGTCCAGGTGGCCGCGGTCGGGTGCTTCCTGCTGATGAGCGGGCCCGAGGCCGAGCTGGAGGTGCTGCGCCGGATCTCCGCGACGATCGCCGTCAAGGACGTCGAGGAGACCCACGGGGTGCTCACCGAACTCGGCGCGCACATCGTCGCGGGCCCGGTGCCGACGCCCGGGGGCCGTAATCTGATCGCGATGCACCCGGACGGCATGGTGTACGAGTACGTGGACCGCAACGTATAGGTTCCTACGCCTCCGGCGGCCGCATACGGAAGTCGTAGTGGGCCGGGAGCGGTTCGTCGGTCAGCCTCGACCACAGGCGGCCGATCGCCTCCGCCCCCTCCCGCAGATCGGCGGCCTCGAAGCCCGCCCGGAAGACGTCCAGGGCCTCCTCCCGCCGCCCCTCCGCGAGCAGCAGCCCGGCCTCGATCAGCCGGAACCGGCCACGCTCCCGGGTGGTGGGGTGCAGCCGCTCCCAGACGCCTCGTGCCTGAGCCGTGCGGCCTACGGCGAGCAGGGCCTCGATCGCCTCGCGGCCCAGCGCGGCCGTGGCCGCCGTCCATTGCTCCCCGCCGTCGCGCCGCTCGTGGCACAGGTCGTCGAAGGCGTCGGCGTACCGGTCCGCGGCCCGTTCGTGGTTGCCGCTGTCCTGGTCGGCGACGGCGAGGCAGCGCAGCAACGGCCAGAGCGACGGGGCGAGTTCGAGGGCCCGCTCCCAGCTGCGCACCGCCTGCGCCCGGTCGCCTGCGTGCCACTGGGCGACACCGAGGTGGTACTCGGTGAGCGGGGTCGCGGGCGCGGTCTCCAGCATGTCCCGCCAGTGCGGGGCGACCAGCGTCTCGCCGGGGGGCCGCACCCGGCGCGGCTCGGGGAAGGTACCGGTCCGCAGCAGTGTGAGCCAGGGTTCCTGGGCCTCGCCGAGCGTGTCCTCGTCGAACGGCGTGCCGGGCAGCTTCCAGTCGGCGCGCAGCACTTCGAGCGCGCCCCAGCCGGAGCCGACGGCGAGGATCTCGCCGGGTTCGGTGTCGGCGTACGGCTTCCAGGCGGCGTGGGCGGCGTCGAGGCCTGCGCGCGGGAGGGCGGCTTCGAGGCGGGCTTCCACTTCGTCGGCGGCCTCCGGGGAGCTGAGCGGGCCGTAGGCCTCCAGCCACGACACCTCGCTCTCCGGTTCCAGCCGTACATGCTCCAGCTGGGTGCGGGCGAGCCCGGCCTGGATCTCCGAGTAGCCGCCCGTGCCGGGTTCGGTGAGCCATTGTTGCCAGCGGCGCCCGCCGGGACCCTTCCCCCAGACGAACAGTTTGCGTCCGCGCAGCAGGTCGGTGGACGTCTGCACCAGGCCGTGACCGTGCTCGTCGAGGGCGGCGATCCAGCGTCGCTGCTCATCCGGCAGATCGTAGAAGTAGTCTGCGGCGTAAGGGAGTTGCTGTATCTCGGCGCACGACGGTGCGGGCACCTTCCGCAGGCGCCGCTCGTAGCCGAACTGCCAGGCCTCCTCGGCGGGCGCCAGCACCCGGCGCTCCTGCGGTACCGCGATGTTGGACCACCAGTAGGCCGGCACGGGCCGCTCGTGCGGGTTGCGGATGCGGACGCCGACGTACAGGAAGTCGGAGTCCTCCGGCAGCCAGAGGTCGACCTGGAAGGGCAGGTCGCGCAGCCGCTCCCACTCCCACAGCCGGAGCATCTCGCCGCCGTCGGGGGCGGGGACGCGGGCCGCGTGCAGCGGGGAACAGGAGAGGGTGGTGTGGCCGGTGGCGCCGATGTTCCATTCGATGCCACCGGAGTACCAGGCGCCGTTGAGGGCGAAGTTGGCGGGCTGGAACACCGGGTTGCGGTACAGGAGTTCGCGGCCGGTCGGCTTGTGCAGCAGGGAGGCGACACGGCCGCCGAGACCGGGCAGTACGGTGGCGCGCAGCCGGCGGTTCTCGATCACGAGGGCGTCGACATCGCGGGGCTCGCGCGCCCGCCCGTACCCGTCCCGGATTCGCACCGGCAGCAGACTGCGCAGGGGCTCGTAGCCGACCTGTCGGGCCATGTCCCGCGGGAGCTCGTCCCGGTCCCGGTCCTCGATGCGGTGCACCTCGTGCAGCAGCCGCAACGGGGGCAGCGGATTGTCCGGCCCCAACTCCGCGGCGGGCAACGTCAGTACCTCACGTCGGATGCTCGTCACGATCACCATGGAAGCCGCTCACCGCCGAACCGGCCAGGGGACCTGCGGGTCAGGATTGCGCAAAGGCGGCCTGCGGACCGCTGCTCAACGCGAAGCGCCCCGCATCTCGGCAGTGATCGCCCACCGCTCATGATCCCGCCAGTCCCCGTCGATGAAAATCATCTTCGGCGAGAATCCCTCCAGCCGAAACCCACACGCGCGCGCCAGCGCGATAGACGCCGCGTTCTGCGGCTGCGCGTTGATCTCCAGCCGGTGCAGCCGCATCGGCCCGAAGGCGTACCCCACCACCAGGTCCAGGCCTTCCCGCATCAGCCCGCGCCCGGCGGCGTGCGCGAAGGCGCCGTAGCCGAGCGCGCCGTTCTGGAAGCCGCCCTCGACGATGTTGTTGATGTTGATGTACCCGGCGATGGCGCCCTTGCCCTGGGCCCCGTCCTTCTCGCAGACGAGGAAGCCGGCCTTGGTCGGGTCCTCGATCAGCCGGCCCGCGTACGCGGTGTAGGCGCTCGCGGTGTCCGGCGGGAAGAGCCAGGGGTGGTGCAGGTCCTTGCTCTCGCGGGCACGGGCGGTGAACTCGGCACCGTCCTCGTAGGTGAAGTGGCGTATGCCCACGCGGGGGCCTTCGGCGAGATAACGGGATGCGGTGTGCGGCATCTCGCCACCCTACGGCGGTCTAACGCTTGCGCCTCATGAAATACGCCCCGAAGAACGACCCGATCGCCGCCGCGACGAGCAGTGCCGTCGACAGCGGCATCGTGACCTCGGGGATCAGGAGGCGGATCCTGGTGTGGTGGGTGTTCTGGAAGATGAAGATCACGGCGAAGACGGCGAGCAGCAGGACGGTCACCCGGCCGGGCGTCACTGCCGGGCCCCTGTCGCCGCCGTGCCTGGCACCCGGCTCGGAGGTCTTCGGGCTCATACCACCAGGATGCGCCCGAAGACCCCCTTACGCATGGTGAGCACCGCCCGTGGGGCGCCTCACCCGCCGAGGACGGGCAGCTCCAGCACGCCGGTGTTCCCGGACGCGCCGGCCACGGTCACCGCCTTGATGCCGCGGTTGCCGAAGTACGCGTCGTCGCTCGCCGCGATCACGAACCGCAGCCGGTGCCCCTTCTGGTACCGGTGGACGATGCCCGGCAGGCTGACGGTGAAGCTCTTGGTCACGTCCGGTACCCGGACCGGCGCGACCAGCCGGTGCACCAGCGTCTTGGTGCCGTCGGGCGCGATGTCGTACAGCTTGGCGAACAGGACGAGCCGGTCGGCGGCGTTGTCGGAGTTCTGGACCTTTTCGGCCTGCGGGGAGTCGACCCTGAGCGTGGCCCGCGGCGCGCCGACGACGTCGGTGGTGCGGGTGAGCGGTTCGCTGGTCCAGCCGAGGTAGGTGCCCTCGGTGTCGAACGGCGCGGGGTCCGGCAGACCGCCGATCGCGGCCAGCGAGGTCTCCGAATGGCTCGTGGGAGTCAGCCGGTTGGCGTATGTACGGCTGCCGAGGGCCACCTTCTTGCTGTTGTCGACGAGTTTGCCGTCCCCGGAGAGGTAGAGCTTCCGGCTGAGGGCGGGGAGGTGGTCGGCGGTCGCGTATGCGTGGCCGGGGTCGGTGATCCAGTCGCGGTAGTAGGCGAAGGCGGGTCCGGTGTCGGTGTGCTGCCCCCGGAGGTAGTGGCCGAACCAGGAGAGGATCCGCCCGCCGACGTAGCTGTCGTCCAAGTTGCCCTGGGCGAGGTTGAGTTCGCCGTCCACCATGCCGCCGCTGTGTCCCCAGGACTGCCAGATCATCGCGGCGGGTGTGCCCTGTGCCTTGAGCGTCTTGTACGTCGCCGTCGCCTCGTTGAGGTTGAAGAGGCTGTCGGCCTGTCCCTGGATCAGCAGGGTGGGTGCCTGGACCCGGTTCAGGTAGGAGGCCGGGGAGACGCTGTGGGCGTAGGCGAGCATCGCGGCGGTGGGCCCCGCGCGGTAGCTTCCGGAGTTCAGTGTGCGGATGGTGGCGCAGGCCCGGGTGACGAAGTGCAGACAGGTGAGGGAGTTGATCCGGGACGGGTCGAGGTTCGGCTGGGTCAACGTCTGGCCCTCGCCGAGGAGGTAGAACCCGTTGGTCCACTGCCATTTGAAGGCGCCGGGGACGGTGCCGCCGGCGTTGTTCGGGTCCAGCGCGTAGGCGAGGTTGTTCCAGGTGACCAGGGGGATCAGCGCGTCCACCCGGTGGTCGACGGCGGCCGTCGCCAGCTGGATGGCCCCGCCGTACGAGCCCCCGATCATGCCGACCCGCGGGTCGCCCGCGCCGTCGAGGGTGACGAAGTCGGCCCTGGTGCCGTCGTCGGCGGCACGCCTGCCGCCCAGGAAGTCGATCAGCCGGGAGGCCGCGGTGCCGTCGATGCCGGGGTCGTCGAGTGAGATCAGGCAGCCGGAGCGGCCGAAGCCGAGCCCGGAGTAGATCAGGGACACATAGCCGCGCGAGGCGAGGGCCTTGCCGATGGCGTCGGTGGTGCCGTCGGACTTGCTGCCGCCGAAGCCGTTGGTGGCGAGCACGGCCGGGGCGCGGTGGGCGCTGTCGACGCCCGCCGGGCGGTAGAGATCGGCGTCGACCGCGCAGCGGCGGCCGCCGGCCTGGACGGTGAACTTCAGTGCCGTGACGCTGTATTGGCCTGCTGCGGACACGGGAGCGGTGAGCGCCTGGGGTGCGGCGAGCGCCGCGCCCAGGGCGAGAGCGAGCGGCGCCCTGGATCTGAACACGCGTCGGGACACTGAGACCTCCACACTCAGGACAGCCCTGCTTACCGACCAGTAAGTAACCACCGCTTGTCATGGTGTGACACGTGTCATACGAGGTCAATCGCCCAGACGAGTGTTCTTGACGGATATTCAGTGAAGAGGTCCGGCGGACCCGGTTCAGCGCAGGGCGGGCTCGTCGAGTGTCAAGGTGCCCGCGTCGGCGTCGAGTTCGGCGGTCACACCGAAGGGCATGGTCAACGCGCCCTCGCAGTGCCCGAATCCGAACTCCTCGACGACGGGCACGCCGAGTCCCCCGAGCCGGTCCACCAGGACGGCGCGCACTTCCTCGTAGGGACCGCACTTCGCCCACGACCCGAGCACGATCCCGGTGACGCCGTCGAGCCATCCACTGCGCAGCAGCTGGGTCAGCATCCGGTCGATGCGGTACGGCCGTTCGCCGACGTCCTCGATCAGCAGCAGCCCACCACGGGCACCCTCGTGGGCGTGCGGCGTCCCGAGGTCGGAGGTGAGCATGCTCAGACATCCGCCCAGCGTGACGCCCCGGGCCCGCCCCGGAACCAGAGCGGTGCCGGCGGAGACGAGGGTGCGCACCCGCTCCGGAGCGAACAGGGTGGCTTTGAGGTGTTCCTGCGCCCGGGCGTGCTTGATGAAGTCGACCCCGGCGGCCGCCGGTCCGTGCAGGGTGACCAGGCCCAGCCGGTTGGCGAACGCCTGGTGCAGCACCGTGATGTCGCTGAAGCCCACGAACACCTTGGGTCCGGCGGCCCGCATCGCCTCCCAGTCGAGCAGGTCGACCATCCGCTGAGCCCCGTACCCGCCCCGCGCGCACAGCACCGCGTCCACCGACGGGTCGCACCAGGCGGCCTGCAGATCGGCGGCCCGGTCGGCGTCCGTGCCCGCCAGGTAGTCGAACCCGCCGTGCCGGTCCAGCACATGGGGTGCCACCACCGGGTCGAGGTCCCAGCCCCGCAGCAGGTCGAGCCCGGCCTGCACCCGCTCCTCCGGCACCGGACCGCTGGGCGCGACGACGGCCACGCGGGCGCCGGGGGCGAGCCGGGACGGACGCAGGAGTTCTCTCACTTGGTCAGCTCCAACGTAGGGACACCGCGCGGATTCAGCCCGAAGACCTGGGCGTAGAGGGAGAGTTCGGACTCCAGGACACGGATCATGGTCTCCGCCCGCCGGAACCCGTGCCCCTCCCCCTCGAAGGTGAGGTACGCATGCGACACCCGTCTGCCCTCCATCCGCGCCAGGAACCGTTCGCACTGGGCGGGCGGGCAGATCACGTCGTCCAGGCCCTGCAGCAGCAGGAACGGCGCGGTGATGCGGTCGGCGTGCTCGGCGGGCGAGCGCTCGGCATACCGGCCGGGCACCTCGGCGAGCGGCCCGACCAGGGTTTCCAGGTACTGCGACTCGAAGTCGTGGGTCTCCCCCGCGCCCCAGCCGGCCAGGTCGAGGACGGGGTAGAGGATCGTGCCGCAGGCGTAGACGTCGGTGGCCGCCAGGGAGGCGGCCGTGGTCCAGCCGCCCGCGCTGCCGCCGCGGATCGCGAGCCGCTCACGGTCGGCGGTCCCCTCGTCGGCGAGGGCGAGCGCGACGGCCGCGCAGTCCTCGACGTCGACCACACCCCACTGCTCACGCAGCCGGTTGCGGTACTCGCGCCCGTGCCCGGTCGAGCCCCCGTAGTTGACCTCGGCGACGCCGATGCCCCGGGAGGTGAAGTAGGCGATCTCCAGGTCGAGCACGAGGGGCGCCCGGCTGGTGGGGCCGCCGTGCACCCAGACGACGTACGGCGGCAGCTCGTCGCCGGGCGAGACGCAGCCCGGGTGGTGCGGCGGGTAGATGTGCGCGTGGATGTCGCGTCCGGCGGGCCCGGTGAAGGTGCGGATCTGCGGTTCGGGGTAGTACGCGGGGTCGACCGCGTCCTGGTGCTCGGCACCGATCACGCGGGCCCGGCCGGCCCGGGTGTCGAGCTCCACCACCTCGTAGGCGCTGCGCGGGCTGGCTCCGACGGTGACGACCCGCTCGCCGTGCACCGCGAGCGTGGACGCGAACTCGGTCCAGGGGCCGGCCGCGTCGACGACCTCGCCGGTCTCCGGGTCGAGGATGCCGAGCGCGGTGGCGCCGCGGCCGTGCACGACGGCGATCAGTCCGCTGTCCAGCGGGGCGAACCAGCGCTGCCCCAGCTTCCACAGCGGCCCGCCGAACTCCTCCTCGCGCGGGCACAGCGCCACGCCGTCGCGGTAGAGGTTCCACCAGCCGGTGCGGTCGCTCGCGTAGAGCAGCGAGCCGTCGGGGGCCCAGTCCGCCTGGGCGATCGACTCCTCCGGACCACCGGCGAGCGTGCGTGTCTGCCCCAGGGTGCCGTCCTCGGCGACCCCGGCCAGGACCAGTTCGGTGCCGTCCCACGGCATCCGCGGATGGTCCCAGGCCAGCCAGACCGCGCTGCGCCCGTCGGGCGAGACACGCGGACCGGTGACGAAGCGGTGCCGGTCGTCGCTGAGTTCGCGTACGGCATCCCGGTCCTGGGCCGCCGAGCCGTCCAGCGGCACCGCGGCCAGGACGCGGCGCACATCGGTGGGTCCGTCGCCGGTGAACTCCTCCAGCACGCACCACACTTCGCCGCGCTCGACCTGCAACTGCGGCTCCACCCAGCGCAGTCCGCCGCCCACGGGCGACACGGGTGTGAGGGGCCGCGGCTCGCCTCCCGGTTCGTACCGGTACAGCCGCTGGTCGGCGAAGTTCACGAACACCACGAGCGGCCGTCCGGCCACGACCGTACCGGCCCAGGGCTGTCCGCCGTACTCGATGACACGGCTGCGGACGTTCCACGGTGCGGGCAGCAGCGACTCCTCCCGGCCGTCGGCACGGCGCCGCACCAGGGTGCGGCGGCCGCCCTCGGCGGGCCGTGGCTCGGTCCACCACGCCTCTTCGCCCACGAAGCCCACGTACTCGGGTCGCCCGTCGTGCGCGGCGGCGAGCGCCGCGTCGATGGGCGAGGGCCAGGAACCGTACGGCAGTCTCTGCACGTTCTCCCCCAACTCGCCTAGGCCGTCCGCAGGAAGCGGTCGAGGACGCGGACACCGAAGTGCAGCGCCTCGACCGGGACCCGCTCGTCGACCCCGTGGAACATGGCCTGGTAGTCGTATCCCTCCGGCAGCCTCAGCGGCGTGAAGCCGTACCCGGTGATGCCGAGCTGCGAGAACTGCTTGGCGTCCGTGCCGCCCGTCATGCAGTACGGCACCACATGCCCCTCGGGTGCGAACTCCTCGACGGCGGCACGCATCTTCGCGTACGTCGGCGAGTCCAGCGGCGCCTGGAGAGCCACCGAACGGTGGTGGAACTCCCAGTCCACGTCGGGCCCGGTGAGCTGGTCAAGGGTCGTGCGGAACTCGTCCTCCCCGCCGTACAGATACCGCCCGTCGACATACGCGACCGCTTCCCCGGGAATCACGTTGAGCTTGTAACCGGCTTCCAGCATGGTCGGGTTGGCGCTGCCCCGGACGGTCGACTCGACGAGCGACGCGGCCGGGCCCAGCTTGCCGAGCAGCCCGTCGATGTCGTCCAGGTCGACGTCGAGGCCGTAGAGCGCAGCCAGTTCGGCCAGAGCGGCCCGTACGGTCGGAGTCGGCCGCAGCGGCCACTCGTGCTCGCCGATGCGGGTGATCGCGGCGGCGAGACGCGTGACCGCGTTCTCCCTGTTCACCTTGGAGCCGTGCCCGGCGCGTCCGCGCGCGGTGAGCTTCAGCCAGGCCGTGCCGCGCTCACCGGCCGCGATCGGATAGATCTGCCGTCCGCTGCCGTCGTGGAAGGTGAAGGCCCCCGACTCGCTGACGCCCTCGGTGCACCCCTCGAACAGCTCGGGGTGCTGATCGGCGAGGAACCCGGAACCGTCCTGCGCGCTGTCCTCCTCGTCGGCGGTGAACGCGATGACGATGTCGCGCCGGGGCCGCACGCCCTGCCGCGCCCAGCTCCGCAGCACGGCCAGGATCATGGCGTCCATGTTCTTCATGTCGACGGCGCCGCGCCCCCACACCACCCCGTCGCGGATCTCCCCGGAGAAGGGGTGCACGCTCCAGTCGTCGGCCCGGGCGGGTACGACGTCCAGATGACCGTGGAGGAGCAGCGCGTCGGCGGCCTGGTCGGTGCCCTCGATGCGCGCGACGACATTGGTGCGTCCCTTGGTGCGCTCCAGCATCGTGGGTTCGAGTCCGGCCCCGGCCAGCTGCTCGGCCGCGTACTCGGCGGCGGGCCGCTCCTGGCAGTCGCCGCCGCCTCGGTTGGTGGTGTCGATACGGATGAGGTCGGAGGTGAACCGGACGACCTCGTCCAGAGCCTGCTGGTCAGCCATACTGCTCCTCCACGGCGGCCGAGACGATCGTGGTGACCGCCTTGAAGGTACGGATTGCCTCGTACATCGTCTCGCTGGTGTACGCCACCTTCCGCTCCCCGATGCGGCCGACGCCCGGCACGACGGTGGCGGCCATCGCGAGATGCTCCGCGTCGAATTCGAGCGCGACGGTGAACGGCCCTGCCTGGACGGGCTGGTGACGGACCGCCAACTGAGCCGCCTCCTTGGCGGCGGCCCGGATGTCGGACGCCGTCCTGGCCGGCGTACGGCACACGGCCGCGTACCGCGACACATGGTCCTTGACGGCGACCTTCAGCGCCTCGGGCGCGTATCCGAGGGCGTCCTCGCAGGCCACGTCGTCGCCGGTGACGAGGACGACGGGTACCCCGTACTCGGCGACGACATGCGCGTTGAGCAGACCCTCACTGGCGCGTACGTCGTTCAGCCACACCCCGGTGATGGAGTTGGCGAGGTAGGTGTGGGCGAGGACGCCCTCCATCCCGGCCCCGGCGTGATAGCCGACGAAGGCGATGCCGTCCACGTCCCCGTGCTGGACGCCCTCGACCATGGAGAGGGACTTGTGCCGCCCGGTGAGCATCTCCGCCCGCTCGTCGAGCTGCTCGAGGAGGAGGTTGCGCATGGTCCAGTGGGCCTCGTTGACGAGGACCTCGTCCGCCCCGCCGTCGAAGAACCCCAGCACGGCGGCATTGACGTCCGAGGTGAACATCGAGCGGCACCGCTCCCACTGCGGTGTGCCCGGCAGCACATCGGCCGGCCAGGTCACCCCCGTGGCACCCTCCATGTCGGCGCTGATCAGGATCTTCATGATGCGCCACGTTACGCGCCGCGGGGGAAACCGGCCAGGAAGCAGGGGTCAGAGGGTCCGGCGGAACAGGTCCAGCAGCGCCGCCCAGTGCCGCTCCGTGGCCTCCGCGCTGTACATCGCCGTGTCGGCCTGCGTGAAACCATGACGTGCCCCGCTGTACACCTCGCCGCGATGACGGACCTCCGCCTCGGTGAGCGCCTTGTCCAGGCGGTGGATCTGTTCGGCGGGGTTGGTGGCGTCCTGGTCGGCGTGGCCGAAGTAGAGCTCGGCGGTGATGCGGCCGGCGAACAGATGGGGGCTGTCCGGGGCATCGGTGGCGAGGTGCGCGCCGTGGAAGCCGGCCGCGGCGGCGACCCGGTCGGGGTAGGTGCCGGCGGTGCGCAGGCCCAGGCCCGCGCCCATGCAGTAGCCGGTGATGCCGACGGGGCCGGCGGTGGTGAGAGGCGACGCTGCCAGCCAGTCCAGGTGGACGGCGGCGTCCCGCATGGCCCCCTCCCAGGTGAGGGTCCGTGCGGCAGGGCCCAGCGCCTGGATGATCTCCGGGCGATCGGCCGGGTCGATGAACTCGGGCAGTTCGACCACGGGTGCGCGGCCGGACCGGTAGAAGACGTTGGGGACCAGGACCGTGTAACCGGCCGCGGCGAGGCGGTCGGCCATCGACCTGAGGTGCGGGCGCAGCCCGAAGGCGTCCATGTAGAACAGAACGGCGGGGTGCGGGGCGTTGTCGTCGGGGTGCGCGAGGTAGGCGTCGGCGGTTCCGTCGGGGGTCGGGATGTCGACGGAGATTCCCTGTACGGCAGTCATGGGAGGCGGTCTCTCAGTTCTCGCGGCTGGCGGCGTCGCTGACGAGTGGGGGTTCCCTGACCCCCCCACCACCGCCCGCGTCACATGGTGCGCCCCGCCACCAGCCACTTGGACGGCAGCACGATCCGCTCGCCGTCGGGGCCGAACTCCGTGGTGGTCAGCGGGAGTTCGCCGCTCGCCAGGACGGTGAGGCCGGCCGTGCGCAGATACTCCGGCACGGCGTCGTCGGCGACTTCACCGGGGGCGATGCCGTGCTGGAAGATCGGTGCCAGCTTGGCGGGTGGTCCGGTGGGGCTCTGCGCCAGGCCCAGCAGGACGGGCTTGGCGGCCTCGGAGAGTTCGACGAGGAAGACCCGGCCGCGCTCGCCGACGAGCGCGGCGATCCCGTCCACCATGGGCTGCCGGTCGTCGGGTGCGGCCTGGTGCAGAACACCGCGCATATAGACGTTGGCGTCGCCGATCTCGGCGTGCAGCGTCTCCGTCTCGCTCTTCTCGACGGCGTCCAGCACACGGTACGTCGCCTGTCCGGAGGGGTCGGCGTGCCGGGCGTGGTCGAGGGCGGCGGCGGACAGATCCGCGCCGACCACCCGCCTGAAGCGCTCGGCGAGGAAGCGGGTCTGGGTGCCGTTGCCACAGCCGAGGTCCACCATCGCCAGCCCGGGGTCGGCGAGGTACGGTTCGAACAGGCCCAGGTGTATGCCGACGGTCAGGGCCGGATCCGCGTCCCAGAACACGGTCCCCTGTTCCTCCGGGGCTGCACGCCAGAAGCCCTCCCAGGCCTCCCGGTACCGACTCGTCACGCTCATGACCGACTCCCCAGGGTGCGACGTACTGGCCCGCTCAACTGACGGGCCAGTACGGTCTATCGCGCCCCGGTCACGGCTACAAGCGCACGGCGCATTCCTTCACTCCGCATTCGAGCGGCGTACGCCCCCGGGCGCCCCTCGCACCCCTGATGTGCAGTCAGCACGCGCCCCTGGTGCGGTCAGCGCCGGGGCAGGGTCAGTTCGAACCAGACGGTCTTGCCCGCCTTCGTACGGCTGGTGCCCCACTCGCGGGCGAGGGCGCTGACCACGCGCAGTCCGCGTCCGAACTCCTCCTCCGGGCCGGCGCTGCGCAGGGTCGGCAGGTCGTGGTCGTCGTCGTCCACTTCGCACAGCAGGGTGTCGCCGCGGACGAGCCGCAGTTCGACGGGGCGGCTGTGGGAGTGCCGTACGGCGTTGGTGACGAGTTCGCTGACCAACAGCTCCGCGTTGGGGGCGAGTTGGGCGAGCCCCCAGTCGTGGAGCTGTTCGCGGACGACGGTACGCGCCCGTCCGACCTCGATCGGGTCGAGGGCGAGCCGCCACTCGGCGACATCGTCCGGCTCGATGCCGTTGAGGCGGGCCATCAGGAGGGCCACGTCGTCCTTGCGGCCGCCGCGCGTGTTGAGAGCACGGATGATGGAGTCGCAGGCGTCGTCCATGGAGGCGGCGGGGTGGGCGGCGGACTCGCTGAGGGTCGCGAGGCCCACGCCGATGTCCTCACCGCGCACCTCGACCAGTCCGTCGGTGCACATCACGATGCGGTCGCCGGGCTCCACGCGCACGCGTACCGCTTCGAAGGGCACTCCGCCGACGCCGATGGGCGCACCGGTCGGAAGGTCGAGCAACTCGCTGCGGCCGTCCTCCGCACGGACCAGCACGGGCGGGATATGGCCCGCGTTGGCGATGTGCAGTTCGCTCGCGATCGGGTCGTAGACGGCGTACAGACAGGTCGCGAGGTAGGTGTCGCCGAGACGCTGGGCGAGGTCGTCGAGGTTGCGCAGAAGCTGGGCGGGCGGCAGGTCGAGGGCCGCCATGGTCTGCACGGCCGTACGCAACTGGCCCATCATGGCGGCCGAGTTGAGGCCGTGGCCCATGACGTCCCCGACGACCAGCGCGGTGCGGGCGCCGGGCAGCTTCACGGAGTCGAACCAGTCGCCGCCGACCCGGCCGAGGAGCGTGCCCGGCAGATAGCGGGTGGCGATGTCGCAGCCCGCCATGCGCGGCGGGATGTGCGGCAGCATGCTGTCCTGGAGGGTCTCGGCGACACTCTCCTGGTACGTGTACATGCGCGCGTTGTCGAGCACGAGGCCCGCGCGGGCGGCGAGTTCGGCGCCGGTGACCCGGTCCATGTCGTTGAACTCGACGCGCTCGGGGTGGCGCAGCAGGATCATGAAGCCGAGCACCACGTTGCGTGCCTTCAGGGGCACGATCAGCATGGAGCGGTTGGTGATCAGCGGCCGGATGTCCCGCTTCTCGAACTGCGAGGCGATGGCGTGGCCCATCTCCTCGCTGATGCGCGGCACCAGGACGGGTTCACCGCTGGTCATGCACTGGAAGAACGGCGTGTGCGCCGGGAAGGGCATGGCCTCGCCGACCGGTACGACGTCGTCCCAGCGGCCGGGTTCGTCGGTGTGCTCGAGGGCGACGCGGTGCCACATGGTGGTCGTGTCCGGCACACCGTCCGGGAACCCCTCTCCGGCGACGACCTGTTCGCGCAGATAGGTCCCGGCGACGTCCGTGAAGCGCGGCACGACGGCCTTGCTGACCTCGATGATGGTCGTGGCCAGGTCGAGCGAGGTGCCGATCTTCCCACTGACCTCGTTGAGGAACTCCAGGCGTTCGCGTACGGCGGCGTACTCGAGATCCTCGGCGTCGTCGGTGAGTTCCTGCGGTACCGGCAGGCCCTCGGCCGCCGCCCGCGCGGCCCGCTCGCGGCGGGCCTTGCGCTCGACCCGGCGCGGGACGCCCCAGTCGGGGGTGACGGGCACCCGGTCGTTCTGGCTGAACTCCAGGACAGGATAGCCCAGTTCGAGGACCTGCGCGACGATGCGGGCGCTTTCGTCGACGCTCATGCTGGGCAGGATCTCGGGCAGCCGACGGGCCAGGTCCTCGGCACCGGGGAAGTCCGTGTGCAGCGCGAAGCCGGGAGCGATCCGCTCGAACGCCAGGTCCCCTTCGCCGCCGTCAGGTTCGTCCTGGCGCAGTCCCGCGGTGTCGGCGGCGAGCACGAGCAGCCGCTCGTGCCCCGGGCCCACCAGGGGGTACGCCCACCAGAGCACGTCCACGCGCGCGTCGGCGCCGTCAGATTCAGGGACGGTGAGGCGGGCGCGGCCGGCGGCCGGGTAGGAGAGCCTGCCGTCGAGGGACGTCTCGAGGTCGGGGCCGAGTCCGTCGTACGCGCCGTACGCCCCGTACGGGGTGAGGTCCTCGTCCTCGGGCAGTGCGCCGGAGACGGGCAGCAGGTCGACCGCCGAGCGCCCTATCGCGTCGTCCTTGGGGACTCCGAAGAGCCGGCCCGCGCCCCTGCTCCAGTGCGAGACGAGGCCGTCGCGGTCCACCACGACCACGGCCAGCGGGATGCGGCCGGCCGCGGCGGACTCCGTCGCCGCGCCGTCCCCGGCTTCGCGGCTGGGAGGCGCGTCCCTCTCGGTGCCACGGTCGGTGCCATTGTCCATGGCCCAGGCCCTCTCTCCCCACGGCTCCGCAAGATCTGTGCCGGCTACTCCACCGTAAGCCTCCGGCCGGTGGTGATGTGCGGCAATGCGGGAATTGATGCAACGGAGCGGGCCACACGCGCGGGGGCGCGCGCCGGAGCGTTATGACACCGCGTCAGTCCTCGTGCCCCAGTTGCAGGTCCCGCTCGGTCCGTCCGCCTCCCGCGACCCGGAGCACGGTGGCGACCGGCGGGTAACCGGCCGCGATGACGGTGTACTCGCCGGAGGACAGGTCGACGAACCGGAACGTTCCGTCGAGGCCGGTGGTCAGGGTGTCCACCACGTTGCCCGCCGCGTCGAGCAGCGTCACGCGCGCGTCGTCGACGGGCCGTCCGCCGCTGGTGCGCACGGTGCCGCGGAGCACGGCTCCGCCGGCGAGTTCGACGTCCTGGCGGGTCTCCCGGGCGGCCTGGACGGTGACGGGAAGCGCGGCCGGGCGGAACCCGGGCGCGCTCGCGGCGAGGGTGTACTCGCCCGCGACAAGCTCGGTGATGACGTAGCCGCCCTCCCGTCCGCTGCGGGTGGTGGCGACGACCTCGCCGCGCACGTCGGTGAGCGTGACGGTGGCGTCGCGCACGGGGGTGCCGTCGGCGGTGAGCACGCCACCGGCGAGGCGTCCGGCGCCGCCGAGGACGACGTCCAGTTCGACGGGGCGCTCGCCGACGGTGACGGAGACGGCCTGCGGCTGGTGGCCGCCGGCGGCGGCGATGAGGACGTACGACCCCGCGCCGGTCGTGGACAGCGCGTACCGCCCGTCCTCGCCGCTGGCGCCCCGTCCGATCTGCTGTCCGGTGGCGTCGATGAGCGTGAGCGCGGCGCGGGGGACGACGGTCCCGTCGGGGTGCTGCACCGTGCCGCAGACGGGGACTCCGGCGGCGTACGCCGATCGGGCGTGCGGGATCGCGGCGGTCGCGGGCTCGGTTTCGGCGGCGTTGTGGGACACCAGGGGTTTCTCCTTGAGGAAGAACGCGATGAGCAGGCCGAGGGCGAGCACCGGCACCAGGTAGAGGAAGATCCGGGGCATGGCGTCGGCGTACGCCCGGATGTAGTCGTCGCGCAGCGGCGCGGGCAGGGCGTGGACGAGCTGCGGGGTGATGGACTGCGGGTCGGGAAGCCGTGCGCCCGCGCGTGTGGGCAGCCGTTTTTCGAGGGCGTCGGTGAGCCGGCCGGCGAAGAGGGTGCCGAAGACCGCGGCGCCGACGCTGCCGCCGATCTGCCGGAAGTAGTTGTTGGCGCTGGTGGCGGTGCCGAGGTCGGCGGGGCGCACGGAGTTCTGCACCGCGAGGATCAGGACCGGCATCACCATGCCGATGCCGGCGCCGAGCACGGCCATCCAGAGGCTGTAGTGCGGTCGGGGCGTGTCGACCTGGAGCCGGGAGAGCAGCCACATGCCGACGACGGAGACGGCGCTGCCGAGGACGGGGTAGATCTTGTAGCGCCCGGTGTGGCTGATGAGCTGCCCGGAGACGATCGAGGCGCCGACGATGCCGCCCATCATGGGCAGCATCAGCAGGCCGGACTCGGTGGCGGAGGCCCCGTCGACCATCTGCAGAAAGGTCGGCAGATAGCTGGCGGCGCCGAACAGCGCGACGCCGGTCACCAGGCCCACCAGTCCGGTGACGTTGAAGACGGAGTCCCTGAACAGTCGCAGCGGGATGAGGGGTTCGACGGCGAAGTGCTCGACGACGAGGAAGAGGACGGTGGCGGCCGCCGCTCCCGCGCCGAGACCGAGGATCGTCCGCGAGTCCCAGGCGTACTCGGTGCCGCCCCAACTGGTCAGCAGCACGAGGCAGGTGGAGGCGGCGGCCAGCAGCAGCGCGCCCAGCACGTCGAGCCGCGCCCTGGCCTGCGGCTTGGGGAGCTTCAGTACGACGGTGACGACGGCGAGGGTGACCAGGCCGAACGGGACGTTGAAGTAGAAGCACCAGCGCCACGAGAGACGGTCGGTGAAATACCCGCCCAGCAGGGGACCGGCCACGGAGGCCAGGCCGAAGGCGGCGCCGATCAGGCCCATGAAGCGGCCGCGGCGGCGGGCCGGCACGATGTCCGCGATGATCGCCTGCACACCGATCATGAGCCCGCCCGCGCCGACCCCCTGGACCGCGCGGAAGGCGATCAGCTGGTCCATGCTCTGTGCCCGGCCCGCGAGCGCGGCGCCGATCACGAAGACGACGATGGCGAACTGGAAGACGCCCTTGCGGCCGAGCAGGTCGCCGAGCTTGCCGTAGATCGGGAGGCCCACGGTGGCCGTCAGCAGGTAGGCGGTGATCGCCCAGGACATCCGGTCCAGGCCGTGCAGCTCACCGACGATCTTCGGGAGCGCGGTGGCGACGATCATCTGCTCCAGGGCGGCGAGCAGCAGCGCCAGCATCAGCCCGAGGAAGACCAGCCGCACCCGGCGCGGGCCCAGCTCGGCCGGTCCGGCCGGTCCCGCGGGTGCGGCGGGGGCCTGCGGGGGCGCCAGGGCGGGTTCGCCCCGCAGTTCGTCCTGCGCCGTCGTCCCGCTCACGTACCGCTCCCCTCGCCGCGCTGCCACACAATTCCGCTCAAGGCGGCAACTACGGGCAGGCGCGACGAGTTACGGCGGACCGGCGGGGCGCAAGGAGATCCACTCGATCCGGTGAGGGGCGTCAACGGCCCCCGAGCGGTAGGGACTTACTTCTCGACCTCGGTGGCCAGCTTGGCGAGGACGGCGTCGTAGATCCGGCCGAGGCCCTTGGGCGCGAAGGTCTTCTCGAAGAAGCCGCCGATGCCGCCGGCGCCGTTCCAGACGGTGGTCACGACGACGCGGGACCTGCCCTCACCCGCCGGGGTGACCCGCCAGGTGGTGACCATGGAGGAGTTGCGGTCCTTCTCGACGAGCTCGCCGTCGGTGGGCTCGCTGACCTCCAGGAGGCAGTCGCGCACCCGCTTGCTGGTGGCCTGGAGCTTCCAGTGGACGAGGGTGCCCTCGCCGTCGCCGCCCTCGCGCACCTCGTACTCGCTGAAGTGCTCGGGCAGCAGCTTCGCGCGCGTGCCGCTGTAGTCGGCGAGGGCGTCGAACACCTTCTCCGCGTCTGCCGCGACGACCCGCTCGGTAGTGGCCTCGACCTGCGCCATCGGTTTCCTCCAGGGCTTGCTTCTCTCGGGGTGGGGGCAAGCCAACCACTCCCGCCCACGGCCGCCCAAATCGGGGTGCCCGGGGACACCCCCGGGGCTCGCGGGGCGATCGGAAACAGGCCTTGCACGGGAAATCGAACACGTGTTTCACTCGGGGCAGCGCTACCGAGGAGGCGTCATGCGGTGGGAGAACCTCACAGTGGAGTCCGGCGGGCACAGCCGGGCGGCGGACGCCGCGCTGTTCGGCGCGGACGCGGTCGTGAGCAGGACCTTCGACACGCCCGAGTTCCGTGGAATCACCTTCCACGAGGTACGGGCCCGCTCGATCATCAACCGGGTGCCGGGCGTCTCGCGCATGCCCTTCGAGTGGACGGTCAATCCGTACCGCGGGTGCTCGCACGCGTGCGTGTACTGCTTCGCCCGCAAGACGCACACCTATCTGGACCTCGACTCGGGGCTCGACTTCGACTCGCAGATCGTGGTCAAGGTGAACGCCCCGGAGCTGCTGCGCCGCCAGCTCGGCTCGCGCCGCTGGCAGGGCGAGCACATCGCGATGGGCACGAACGTCGACTGCTACCAGCGCGCCGAGGGCCGCTACCGCCTGATGCCGGGCATCCTGTCCGCCCTGCGCGACCACGCGAACCCCTTCTCGATCCTGACGAAGGGCACGCTGATCCTGCGCGACCTGGATCTGCTGGTGCAGTCGGCCCAGGTGACGGATGTCGGCATCTCGGTGTCGGTCGGCTTCACCGACCCCGAGCTGTGGCGCACGGTGGAGCCGGGCACGCCCGCCCCGGAGCGCCGCCTGGACGTGGTCCGCACACTCGCCGAGCACGGCATCGGGTGCGGTGTGCTGATGGCTCCGGTGATCCCGTTCCTGAGCGATGGGCCCGCCCAACTGCGCGCCACCGTGCGGGCGATCGCGGCCTCCGGGGCCACCTCCGTCACCCCGCTGGTGCTGCATCTGCGCCCCGGCGCCCGCGAGTGGTTCATGGCCTGGCTGGGCCAACACCACCCGTACCTGGTACGCCGATACGAGCGCCTGTACGCGGACGGCGCCTACGCCCCGAAGTGGTACCAGCGCCGGATCACCCGTCAGGTCCACGAGCTGGCCCAGGAGTACGGGATCGGCCCCACGCGCGCGGGGATGCCACGGCGGATCCGGCCGCCCGAGGCACCCGAGCCGACGGTGTCCGAACCGACCCAACTCACGCTCATTTGAGAGCATACGAGCGCATCCCTCGACCCAATTGGGTCAAGTCTTGCCAGAACGAGTTCCTCCGAGGCGGCTTTCCGGGACGATGCGGCGAGGACCGTGAGACTCGCGGTCCGAAACCCTCCGTCCTGGGAGGACTTCATGAGAAAACGCGCAGCGGTGCTGTGCGGTGCCGCCGCCGTCGTGGCCGGGAGCTTCACGGCTCCGCCCGCCGGCGCGAGCACCTCGCAGTCCCCGCAACCGGCTCCCGCCGCCGAACTCACCTGGAAGAACTGCGCCACCTCGAACTATCCGACGCTGCAGTGCGCGTCGCTCGACGTGCCGCTCGACCACCGGAACCCGCACGGGAAGCAGATCACGCTCGCGCTCTCGCGCGTGAAGCACACCGCGCAGAAGAGCCAGGGCCCGCTGCTGGTCAATCCCGGCGGCCCGGGCGGCAGCGGCCTCTCGCTCGCCGGATTCGTCGCGAACTCCCTGCCCAAGGCGGTCGCGGCCCAGTACGACGTCATCGGCTTCGACCCGCGCGGGGTCGGCAAGAGCAAGCCCGCCCTCGACTGCGAGCCGGGCCACTTCAACCCGGTGCGCCCGGACAGCGTGCCGAGCGCACCGGCCCTGGAGAAGACCAACCTCGACCGCGCCAGGTCCTTCGCCGCCGCCTGCGGAACGAAGTACGCGAGCCTGCTCCCGTACATCAACACCATCCAGGCCGTGCAGGACATGGACTCGATCCGCGCGGCCCTGGGCGCCCGGCAGACCAGCTACTTCGGCTACTCGTACGGCACCTACCTGGGCGCCGTCTACGCCAAGCTCTTCCCGCAGCGCGTCAAGCACCTGGTCCTGGACTCGATCGTCGATCCGACCGGCGTCTGGTACGACGACAACCTCACGCAGGACTACGCCTTCGACGCCCGCCACAAGGCCCTGATGGCCTGGATCGCCAAGTACGACTCGACGTACAAGCTCGGCACCGACCCGGCGAAGGTCGAGGCCAAGTGGTACGCGATGCGCAAGGCGGTCGCCAAGAAGCCGGCCGGCGGCAAGGTGGGGGCCTCCGAGCTGGAGGACACGTACATCCCCGGCGGCTACTACAACGGCTACTGGCCGTATCTGGCCGAGGCGTTCGCGGCGTACGTGAACGACAAGAACTCCGACCCGCTGGTCGAGGCGTACCAGAACTTCGGCGCCGTCGACGCGTCCGGGGACAACGGCTACAGCATCTACGCCTCGGTGCAGTGCCGTGACGCCTCCTGGCCGCGCGACTGGAACCAGTGGCGCAAGGACAACTGGGCGGTGTACGAGAAGGCGCCGTTCATGACCTGGAACAACGCCTGGTACAACGCGCCGTGCGCGTTCTGGCCGACGGACTCGCTGAAGCCGGTGCGCGTCGCCAACGACAAGCTGCCGCCGGTGCTGCTCTTCCAGGCGACCAACGACGCGGCCACCCCGTACGAGGGCGGCGCGACGGTCCACCGTCTGCTGGCCGGCTCCAGTTTCGTGGTCGAGCAGGGCGGCGGCAACCACGGCATCACGCTGAGCGGGAACGCCTGCCTGGACAAGTACCTCGCTGCGTATCTGTCCGACGGCACGGTGCCGCGCAGCGGCGGCCCGATCGACGCGGTGTGCCAGAAGACACCCGACCCGAAGCCGCTCAGCGCCAAGGCGGCGATGAGCACCAAGGCGGCGCAGTCGTCCGACAGCGGCGCCACGCTGCACGGGCTGATCGGCTTCCGAGGCTGAGCACGAGCCGAAGGTGAGGTCCCGTCGGGGGCGTTGTCAGACCCATGGTCCACGATGGACGCATGAGTGAGTTGACCAGGATCGCCGCCCCCGACGGGGTCTTTCCCGCCGCGCAGTACAGCCATGTCGTCATGGGCACGGGTCGTTTCGTCGCGATCGCCGGGCAGCTCGCGCTGGACGAGGACGGCAGGCTCGTCGGCGAGGGCGATCCCGGGGCCCTGCCCGCGATCCGCACGGCCCGCGCCGCCCACATACCCGACGACCGCCTCCCCGCCGCCTCCGCGGTACAGGTCGCCTCCCTGGTCCGACCCGAGTTCCTGATGGAGATCGAGGCCTTCGCGGTGGTGGGCGGGTGAGCGCGCTCCTGGTCCGGGAGATGACGCTTGCGGACTGCGAGCGCGTGGCCGAGATCCGCGTCGGCGGCTGGCAGACGGCCTACCGGGGCATCATCCCGCAGTCCTACCTCGACACGATGAGCGTGCCGGAGGACGCCGAGCGCCGCCGCACCCATTTCCTGGAGCGCAGCGCCGAGGTGGTGAACCTGGTCGCCGAGCGGGACGGGGAGATCGTCGGCTGGGTCTGCCACGGCCCGTACCGGGCCGGTGAAGTGCGCACCCCGGAGCTCGAGTTGTACGCGCTGTACGTGGCCCCCGAGTCGTACGGCGTGGGCGTCGGGCGGGCTCTGATCGAGGAGTCGGTACGGCGGTGCACGGCCGCCGGGCAGGCGCGTATGTACCTGTGGGTACTCAAGGAGAACGCGCGCGCCCGCCGCTTCTACGAGCGGTCGGGCTTCCGTCCGGACGGCACCGAGGAGCCCTTCGAGGTGGACGGAGTCCAGGTACCCGAGGTCCGGTACGTCAGAGAGCTCACCGGCTGACGCGGCCTCACCTCTGTCTCGGGATCCGTGCCAGCGCCCGCACCGCCGCCTCCGCCAGGGCCGGGTGTGCCAGTGCCTCGTTGAGTACGGGTCTGGCGCGGGCGTCCTCCAGGGCGCCGAGGCCCTCCACACAGGCGAGCGCCACCCGGCGGTACGGGTCGTGCGGGCGGAGCCTGCGCTGCAGGGTGGTGATCAGCGCGGGCACGGACTCGGGGGCGCGCAGCTGGGCAAGGAGCCGGACCGGGTGGAGGGCGTAGGCGACGCGGAGTTCGTTGGTGGCGAGGGCGGCCGCCGCGCGGGCCGTGCGCGGATCGTCGAGACGGGCGAGGGCGTGGGCGGCGGAGGCGCAGCGCTGCGGATCACGGTGGTTGAGAAACAGGACGAGGGACTCGAAGGCACGCCGGTCACCCGCGAGCCCGAGCCGGAACGCGGCCAGCTCCCTGGCCCACAGCGGCTGCCCGGGCTCGGTGAGCACCCGCGCCAGCTCGTCCGGGTCCTCGGTGGCCACGAGACGGTCGTACTCGGCGGTCGCCCCCGACTCCGCCCGTAAACGCTCCGTGAGTGATCGCAACTCTTCGTCCATGACACCGAAGATTAGAGGGGCCGCCGATCTCTGGGGACGTACATCACAAACACGGGGACTAGCGCGCTCGTTACCCGCCGGTTAAGCTCAGACGAGCGAGTTACCCACTCGCATCCCTTGCGGCGGCCTGGTGACGCAGCTGCCGTGAGAGCAAGTCGGTTCGGTACTTCAGGTACCGCAGTACGACCCGGCCACGGGACAGGGCCGGTCGAATCACCCACCGTTCGCTCCCGGCGTGTGCACGCCCACGGCGACGGCAGGCACCGGGCGTGTGCGCTTGCAGCCCGGAAACACCCGCATTCCTTCACGCACCCGGTGCGCCAGGCCGGCTTCGGCCGGCCTTCCCTCGGCGCACCCGGGCGCTCTCCCAGTCGTCACCCTCATGCCTGGAGTCCCGCGATGGCCACTCCCCTGTCCCACACCCCTTCCGCTTCGCTCACGACCATTGCCGTCGTCGGCCTCGGCACCATGGGCACCGGTATCACCGAGGTCCTCGCCAAGGCCGGCCGCGAGGTCGTCGGCATCGACATCAGCGAGGCCGCGGCCGCCAAGGCCGTCGCCGCTCTGGAGGCGGCCACCGCCCGCGCCGTGGAGAAGGGCCGGCTCACCGAGCAGGAGCGCGCGGACGTCCTCGCCCGCGTGAGCATCTCCACCGACCTGCAGGCCGCGGCCGACGCCGACCTCGTCATCGAGGTGGCTCCGGAGTCGTACGAGATCAAGCACCAGATCTTCCGCGAGCTCGACGGCATCGTGCGTCCGGAGACGATCCTGGCGACCGGCACCAACGCCCTGTCCGTGACCCGTCTGGCGGCCGACTCGGCCCGCCCGGAGCGGGTGCTGGGCCTGCACTTCTTCAACCCGGCGCCGGCGATGAAGCTCGTCGAGGTCGTCTCCTCGGTCCTCACCGCGCCGACCGCCGTCACCGCGGTGACCAACCTCGCCCTCGACCTCGGCAAGGAGCCCGTCGCGGTCGGCGACCGGCCCGGCTTCGTCGCCGACGGCCTGCTGTTCGGCTACCTCAACCAGGCCGCCGCGATGTACGAGGCGAAGTACGCCTCCCGCGAGGACATCGACGCGGCGATGCGGCTCGGCTGCGGTCTGCCGATGGGCCCCCTCGCGCTGCTCGACCTGATCGGCGTCGACACCGCGCGCACGGTCCTGGAGGCCATGTACGCCGAGTCCCACGACCGGCTGCACGCCCCCGCCCCGATCCTCAAGCAGCTCAGCGAGGCGGGTCTGACCGGCCGCAAGTCCGGCCGCGGCTTCTACACCTACGAGGCTCCCGGCAGCGCCACGGTCGTGCGGGACGCGCTGACGCCGCTGGAGGGCGCGGCCCTCACCCCGGGCCGCGAGGTCCGCTCGGTCGGCGTCGCGGGCTCCGGCACCATGGCCTCCGGTATCGCCGAGGTCTTCGCCAAGGCCGGCTACGAGGTCGTCCTCGCCGCCCGCAGCGAGGAGAAGGCGCAGGCCGCCAAGGCCCGCATCGGCAAGTCGCTCTCACGCTCGGTCGACAAGGGCCGGATGACCGCGGAGGCGGCCGCACAGACCCTGGACCGGATCACCGCGGCGGGCTCCTACGAGTCCTTCGCCGACGTCGACCTGGCCGTCGAGGCCGTCGCCGAGGACCTGGAGATCAAGCAGCAGCTGTTCCAGGCGCTGGACAAGGTCTGCAAGCCGGGCGCGGTCCTGGCCACCACGACCTCCTCGCTGCCCGTGGTCGCCTGCGCCCGCGCCACCTCGCGCCCGCAGGACGTGATCGGCATGCACTTCTTCAACCCCGCGCCGGCGATGAAGCTGGTCGAGGTCGTCCGGACGGTGCTGACGGCCGAGGACGTCCACGCAACGGTCCGCGAGGTGTGTGGACGGATCAAGAAGCACGCGGTCGACTGTGGCGACCGTGCAGGCTTCATCGTGAACGCCCTGCTTTTCCCGTACCTCAACAACGCGATCAAGATGGTGCAGGAACACTATGCATCCCTTGACGACATCGACGCGGCGATGAAGCTGGGCGGCGGCTACCCGATGGGCCCCTTCGAACTCCTCGACGTCGTCGGGCTCGACGTCTCCCTGGCGATCGAGAAGGTCCTGCACCGCGAGTTCCGCGACCCGGGCCTGGCCCCCGCGCCGCTCCTGGAGCACCTGGTGGCCGCGGGCTGCCTCGGCCGCAAGACGGGCCGTGGCTTCCGCGAATATGCCCGCCGCTGACGGCGCCGGCGACTGGTTCAGAGGCGAGACGGACTGGGGCGGACTGCTCGGCCCCGCCGGAGGACCCCCGCCCGCAGCGGGCGGGGTCACCCCCGTACATGCGCAACAAGCTGCGCACATGCAGTACGTTCGGGTCATGTCCCAGCCCGCCAAGTCCTCACGTACACCAGCTACGCCCGACGCGCCGGAAAGTGCCGCAGGCAGTCGCGCGGCCGCCCAGCGGCTCAAGATGCGCCGCGAACTGGCGGCCGCGGCGATGGAGCTGTTCGCGACCAAGGGGTACGAGGCGACCACCGTCGACGAGATCGCGGCCGCGGCCGGGGTCGCGCGCCGCACCTTCTTCCGCCACTTCCGCTCCAAGGAAGAGGCGATCTTCCCCGACCACGACGACACGTTGATCCGTGCGGAGGCCGTGCTCAACGCGGCTCCCGCGCACGAGCACCCGCTCGACACGGTGTGCCGCGGCATCAAGGAAGTCATGCGGATGTACGCGGCGCGGCCGGAGATCTCGGTCGCCCGCTACAAGCTCACCCGCGAGGTGCCCACCCTGCGCGAGGCGGAGATCGCGTCGGTCGCGCGCTACGAACGCCTCTTCACCCGTTATCTCCTCGGCCACTTCGACGAGCACGCGCACGACGACGACGCCAATGACGACCCGCTGCTCGCGGAGGTCGCCGCGTCCGCCGTGGTCACCGCCCACAACCACGTCCTCAGACGCTGGCTGCGGGCCGGCGGGCAGGGCGACGTGGAGGCGCAGCTCGACCATGCCTTCGCGATCGTGCGCAAGACGTTCGGGACGGGCATCGGGGCCGGGCGCAGCACGCCGGCGAACAAGCCGCCGGCTCCCGCGGCCGTCTCCACCCAGGGCGAGGTCCTGGTCACCGTCGCCCGCACCGACGCCCCGCTGGACGAGGTCATGCGGACCATCGAGCAGGCGCTCAAGGAACGCTGAGACCTCTCACCCCTTTGTGATGACGGCCACCCTCCGGGGTGGCCGTTTTGGCATGTCAGGGACCCTTTTCCAACAGCTTTCAGCGCCCGTTCGATCGATCATCGCTCATTTGTTACGTAAAGATTTCACCTGAGGGCAATCTCTGGCACTCAGTGCCTTGCAAGGTGACACGCGGTGTCATACGTTGAAGGAGTCCGGGCGGCCGGCGTGCAGAGACCTAGCGCACGTCGGCTGTCCCCTCAAGCCTATGGCTTGCGCGCCCGGACGCCTGCGTCACAGGCAACCTCCCGCGCCACAAAGCGCTGCCGAACAGCACCACCGCCGAACCGACGGCCCTTCTCGAAAAACCCTCAGCAGCACCGACGTAACCCTCAGCGTCCCTCCCTCAGGACGCGTATCGCCGGAGGCAACACCGTGACCACCAAGGACATCCTGGACGCGATCCAGTCGCCGGACTCGACGCCGGCCGACTTCGCCGCCCTGCCGCTCCCCGAGTCGTACCGCGCGATCACCGTGCACAAGGACGAGACGGAGATGTTCGCGGGCCTGGAGACCCGCGACAAGGACCCGCGCAAGTCGATCCACCTGGACGAGGTTCCGCTGCCGGAGCTCGGCCCGGGCGAGGCACTGGTGGCCGTCATGGCCTCCTCGGTCAACTACAACTCCGTGTGGACCTCGATCTTCGAGCCCCTGTCGACCTTCGGGTTCCTGGAGCGCTACGGCAGGCTGTCGGAGCTGACCAAGCGCCACGACCTGCCGTACCACATCATCGGCTCCGACCTCGCGGGCGTCGTCCTGCGCACCGGCCCGGGCGTCAACGCCTGGAAGCCCGGTGACGAGGTCGTCGCGCACTGTCTGTCCGTCGAACTCGAGTCGTCGGACGGCCACAACGACACGATGCTCGACCCCGAGCAGCGCATCTGGGGCTTCGAGACGAACTTCGGCGGCCTCGCCGAGATCGCGCTCGTCAAGTCGAACCAGCTGATGCCCAAGCCGGACCACCTCAGCTGGGAGGAGGCCGCCGCCCCGGGCCTGGTCAACTCGACCGCCTACCGCCAGCTGGTCTCCCGCAACGGCGCCGGCATGAAGCAGGGCGACAACGTCCTGATCTGGGGCGCGAGCGGCGGCCTCGGCTCGTACGCCACCCAGTTCGCCCTCGCGGGCGGCGCCAACCCGATCTGTGTCGTGAGCAGCCCGCAGAAGGCGGAGATCTGCCGCTCGATGGGCGCCGAGGCGATCATCGACCGCAACGCCGAGGGCTACAAGTTCTGGAAGGACGAGAACACCCAGGACCCGAAGGAGTGGAAGCGCTTCGGCAAGCGCATCCGCGAACTGACCGGCGGCGAGGACATCGACATCGTCTTCGAGCACCCCGGCCGCGAGACCTTCGGCGCCTCCGTGTTCGTCACCCGCAAGGGCGGCACCATCACCACCTGCGCCTCGACCTCGGGCTACATGCACGAGTACGACAACCGCTACCTGTGGATGTCCCTGAAGCGGATCATCGGCTCGCACTTCGCCAACTACCGCGAGGCCTGGGAGGCCAACCGGCTCATCGCGAAGGGCAAGATCCACCCGACGCTGTCGAAGACCTACTCCCTGGAGGAGACCGGGCAGGCCGCGTACGACGTGCACCGCAACCTCCACCAGGGCAAGGTCGGCGTGCTGTGCCTCGCCCCCGAGGAGGGCCTCGGCGTGCGCGACGAGGAGATGCGCGCCAAGCACATCGACGCCATCAACCGCTTCCGCAACATCTGAGACACCCGGGGTCATAGATGACTGAGCGTCAGCCCGCCGAAGGCGTGCGGGAGAAGGACCGGCCGTGGCTCATGCGCACGTACGCCGGTCACTCCACGGCCGAGGCGTCCAACGAGCTGTACCGGCGCAACCTCGCCAAGGGTCAGACGGGCCTGTCGGTCGCGTTCGACCTGCCCACGCAGACCGGCTACGACTCCGACCACATCCTCGCCCGCGGCGAGGTCGGCCGGGTCGGTGTGCCGGTCGCGCACCTCGGTGACATGCGCCGGCTGTTCCAGGACATCCCCCTGGAGCAGATGAACACCTCGATGACGATCAACGCCACCGCCATGTGGCTGCTGGCGCTCTACCAGGTCGTCGCGGAGGAGCAGGGTGCGGACATCACCAAGCTCCAGGGCACGACCCAGAACGACATCGTCAAGGAGTACCTGTCCCGCGGCACGCACGTCTTCCCGCCGGGGCCGAGCCTCCGTCTGACGACGGACATGATCGCGTACACGGTCTCCCACATGCCGAAGTGGAACCCGATCAACATCTGCAGCTACCACCTGCAGGAGGCGGGCGCCACACCGGTCCAGGAGATCGCGTACGCGATGTCCACGGCGATCGCGGTCCTGGACGCCGTCCGGGACTCCGGTCAGGTGCCGCAGGAGCGCATGGGCGACGTCGTCGGCCGCATCTCCTTCTTCGTGAACGCGGGCGTCCGGTTCATCGAGGAGATGTGCAAGATGCGCGCCTTCGGGCGGATCTGGGACAAGATCACGCTCGAGCGCTACGGGATCCAGAACCCCAAGCACCGTCGCTTCCGCTACGGCGTCCAGGTCAACTCGCTGGGTCTGACCGAGGCGCAGCCGGAGAACAACGTCCAGCGGATCGTGCTGGAGATGCTGGCGGTGACCCTCTCCAAGGACGCACGCGCGCGTGCCGTGCAGCTGCCGGCCTGGAACGAGGCCCTGGGCCTGCCCCGCCCCTGGGACCAGCAGTGGTCGCTGCGCATCCAGCAGGTGCTTGCGCACGAGAGCGACCTGCTGGAGTACGAGGACATCTTCGAGGGCTCGCACGTCATCGAGGCCAAGGTCGCGGGGCTCGTCGAGGAGTCCCTCGCCGAGATCGAGCGGATCCAGGAGATGGGCGGCGCGATGGCCGCCGTCGAGTCCGGCTACCTCAAGTCGCAGCTCGTCTCCTCGCACGCCGAGCGCCGCGCCCGTATTGAGTCCGGTCAAGAGAAGATCGTGGGCGTCAACATCTTCGAGACGACCGAGCCCAATCCACTCACCGCCGACCTCGACACAGCCATCCAGACGGTTGATCCGGCTGTCGAGGCCCGGGTCATCGCCTCGCTGCAGCACTGGCGCGACACCCGCTACCAGCCGCCCTTCAACCACCCGCGCCCCTGCAAGGCGCTGGAGAAGCTGAAGGAGGCCGCCAAGGGCACGGACAACCTCATGGAGGCCACCCTGGAGTGCGCCCGCGCGGGCGTCACCACCGGTGAGTGGGCCGGGGCCCTGCGCGAGGTGTTCGGCGAGTTCCGCGCACCGACGGGCGTGTCGTCCGCGCCGGTCGCGGTCACCGCCGCGGAGGGCTCGGCCATGAGTGAGGTGCGTCGCAGGGTGGACGCCACCGCCCGCGACCTCGGCGTCGGCAAGCTGCGCTTCCTGGTCGGCAAGCCCGGCCTGGACGGACACTCCAACGGCGCCGAGCAGATCGCCGTGCGGGCCCGTGACGCCGGCTTCGAGGTGGTCTACCAGGGCATCCGGCTCACCCCCGAGCAGATCGTGGACGCGGCCCTCGCCGAGGACGTGCACGCGGTCGGGCTGTCCATCCTCTCCGGTTCGCACGCCCAGCTGGTCCCGGACGTGCTGGAACGGCTCCGTGTGGCCGGTGCCACAGATATACCGGTGATCGCCGGTGGCATCATCCCCAATGGCGACGCCGAACAGCTGCGGGCCGCCGGAGTGGCCGCGGTCTTCACCCCGAAGGACTTCGACATCACCGGGATCATCGGCCGCATCGTCGACGAGATCCGGACAGCGAACAAGCTCGACCCCCTGGAGGTCCCCGCATGACCACGCCCGTCAACCGTCTGCGTCCGCGACGCTCCTGCCTCGCGGTCCCCGGGAGCAACCCCCGCTTCCTGGAGAAGGCGCAGGGCCTCCCCGCCGACCAGGTCTTCCTCGACCTCGAGGACGCGTGCGCGCCGCTCGCCAAGCCCGAGGCGCGGCACACCATCGTCAAGTTCCTCAACGAGGGCGACTGGACCGGCAAGACGAGGGTCGTGCGCGTCAACGACTGGACGACCGAGTGGACGTACCGCGACGTCGTCACGGTCGTCGAGGGGGCCGGCCAGAACCTCGACTGCATCATGCTGCCGAAGGTGCAGACGGCCCAGCAGATCGTCGCTCTCGATCTGCTGCTGACGCAGATCGAGAAGACCATGGGCTTCGAGGTCGGCAAGATCGGCATCGAGGCGCAGATCGAGAACGCCCAGGGCCTCAACAACGTCAACGAGATCGCGACGGCGTCCCAGCGCGTCGAGACGATCATCTTCGGCCCGGCCGACTTCATGGCGTCGATCAACATGAAGTCGCTGGTCGTGGGCGAGCAGCCGCCCGGCTACCCGGCGGACGCCTACCACTACATCCTGATGAAGATCCTGATGGCCGCCCGTGCCAACAACCTCCAGGCGATCGACGGCCCCTACCTTCAGATCCGCAACATCGACGGCTACCGCGAGGTCGCCCAGCGCGCCGCCGCGCTCGGCTTCGACGGCAAGTGGGTGCTGCACCCGGGCCAGGTCGAGGCGTCCAACGAGATCTTCTCGCCGTCCCAGGAGGACTACGACCACGCCGAGCTGATCCTGGACGCGTACGACTACTACACGTCCGAGGCGGGCGGCAAGAAGGGCTCCGCGATGCTCGGCGACGAGATGATCGACGAGGCCAGCCGCAAGATGGCCCTGGTCATCTCCGGCAAGGGCCGTGCCGCCGGCATGCAGCGCACGTCCAAGTTCGAGATCCCGGAGGCCTGAGCGCGATGCAGTTCGGACGCACCTACGAGGAGTTCGAGGTCGGGGCGACGTACAAGCACTGGCCGGGCAAGACGGTCACCGAGTACGACGACCACCTCTTCTGTCTCCTCACCATGAACCACCACCCGCTCCACATGGACACCAACTATGCGGAGAAGACGACGGACTTCGGCAAGAACGTCGTCGTCGGGAACTACATCTACTCCCTCCTGCTCGGCATGTCCGTCCCGGACATCTCCGGCAAGGCGATCGCCAACCTGGAGATCGAGTCGCTCAAGCACGTGGCGCCGACCTTCCACGGCGACACGATCTACGGCGAGACGACCGTGCTCGACAAGTGGCCGTCGAAGTCGAAGAACGACCGCGGCATCGTCTACGTCGAGACCAAGGGCTACAAGCAGGACGGCACGCTGGTCTGCGTGTTCCGCCGCAAGGTGATGGTGCCGACCGAGACGTACATCAA
Organism: Streptomyces sp. NPDC001137; assembly: GCF_040298885.1. Classification (NCBI taxonomy): domain Bacteria; kingdom Bacillati; phylum Actinomycetota; class Actinomycetes; order Kitasatosporales; family Streptomycetaceae; genus Streptomyces; species Streptomyces sp. NPDC001137. The sequence goes on along the minus strand of NZ_JBEPBA010000021.1, from coordinate 88,648 downwards.
GGAGCGCGGCGGCGAGCAGCCAGGCCGTCCGGAACTGAAGCAGCAGGAGAAGTAGCCATGGCGCGCCTCGCCCAGACCGCCGGTCTGACCGACATCCAGCAGGAGATCCTCTCCACCGTCCGCGACTTCGTGGACAAGGAGATCATCCCGGTCGCCACCGAGCTGGAGCACCGCGACGAGTACCCGCAGCAGATCGTCGACGGCCTCAAGGAACTCGGCCTGTTCGGCCTGATGATCCCCGAGGAGTACGGGGGCCTGGGCGAGTCGCTCCTCACCTACGCCCTGTGCGTCGAGGAGATCGCCCGCGGCTGGATGTCGGTGTCCGGCATCATCAACACCCACTTCATCGTGGCGTACATGCTCAAGCAGCACGGCACGCAGGAGCAGAAGGACCACTTCCTGCCCCGCATGGCGGCCGGCGACATCCGCGGTGCCTTCTCGATGTCGGAGCCGGGCCTCGGCTCGGACGTGTCCGCCATCACCTCCAAGGCGGTCAAGGACGGCGACGAGTACGTCCTCAACGGCCAGAAGATGTGGCTGACCAACGGCGGAACGTCAAGTCTGGTCGCCGTACTGGTCCGAAGTGATGAAGGACACCCCGAGGGCACCGCGCCCCACAAGTCGATGACGACCTTCCTGGTCGAGAAGGAGCCCGGCTTCGGAGAGGTCCGCCCCGGCCTCACCATCCCCGGGAAGATCGACAAGATGGGCTACAAGGGCGTCGACACCACCGAGCTGATCATGGATGGCCTGCGGATTCCGGCCAACCGTGTGCTCGGCGGCGAGACCGGCCGGGGTTTTTACCAAATGATGGACGGCGTGGAGGTCGGCCGGGTGAACGTGGCGGCGCGTGGCTGCGGCGTCGCTCAGCGTGCCTTCGAGCTCGGCGTCCAGTACGCCCAGCAGCGTCACACTTTCGGCAAACCGATCGCCCAGCACCAGGCCATCCAGTTCAAGCTGGCCGAGATGGCTACCAAGGTCGAGGCCGCGCATGCCATGATGGTCAACGCGGCACGCAAAAAGGACTCCGGGGAGCGAAACGACCTTGAGGCTGGGATGGCGAAGTACCTCGCCTCCGAGTACTGCAAGGAGGTCGCCGAGGACGCCTTCCGGATCCACGGCGGCTACGGCTTCTCCAAGGAGTACGAGATCGAGCGCCTCTACCGTGAGGCCCCGATGTTGCTGATCGGTGAAGGTACAGCCGAGATCCAAAAAATGATCATCGGTCGCAGGCTGCTCGAAGAGTATCGGTTCCAGGGTTAGATGTCCGGATACGGGGTGTTTTCTTGGAGAAGAAGATCACACCCCGTCAGCACTCTTCAGCCGCCGACTCGGCTTCCTGGCTTGCCCAGTTGCGGCCCGCGACCGGTACCATCCCGGGAAAGCCGCCGTCCCCCGTTACTGCGCGGCATCATCCGCTACGAAGGTCATCCATGCCCCACAGCCAAACCTCTGCACCACGCGACAGCCGGGCCGGCGTACGCCTCGCGCGCGGAGCATCGCCGTGGCTTCTGCCGACCGTCGCCACCGCAGCCCTCAGCCTGGCCCGTGCGCGCCGCTCCGGCGTCGCCAAGGCCGTGGCCGTGCCCGCCACCGCTCTCGCGGCGGGCATGCTGTGGTTCTTCCGCGACCCCGAGCGCGAGATCGCCCCGGGCCGGGTCATCTCGCCCGCCGACGGTGTGGTGCAGAGCATCATGCCGTGGAAGGACGGCCGCACCCGCGTCGCGATCTTCATGAGCCCGCTCAACGTCCACGTCAACCGCGCGCCGCTCTCCGGCACGGTGACGTCGGTCGAGCACATCCCCGGCGGGTTCGTTCCGGCGTTCAACAAGGAGAGCGAGAACAACGAGCGCGTAGTCTGGCACTTCGACACCGAACTCGGCGACATCGAGATGATCCAGATCGCCGGCGCGGTGGCCCGCCGCATCGTGCCGTACATCCCGCAGGGGACCAAGGTCGAGCAGGGTGACCGCATCGGTCTGATCCGCTTCGGCTCGCGTGTCGACATCTACCTGCCCGAGGGCGTGGACGTCGCGGTCGAGGTCGGCCAGAAGACCGTGGCTGGGGTGACTCGCATTGACCGTGATTGATCCTGATACCCAGGCGGGCTGGGTGCCCGAGGCCGACGAGGTGGACGAAGAGGAGGAGATGCCCCTCTCTCTCCGCCTCTCAATAGCGGACACCCTCACCCTCGGCAACGCCACGTGCGGCTTCATGGCGGTGTACTTCACGACCACCGGCATCTTGATCCCGCACCTCACCGGCGACCAGGAGACCGGCATGGCCCGCCACAGCGCCGCCACGGCGGTCATCCTGATGCTGTGCGCGGCGGTCTTCGACCTGTTCGACGGCCTGGTCGCGCGCAAGCTGCGCTCCTCCCCCATGGGCGCGGAGCTGGACAACCTCTCGGACCTGATCAGCTTCGGTCTGGCGCCGGCGTACTTCGTCCTCGTCTACGGCATGGTCGCGGACGACGCGCATCAGCGGGTGGCCGCGGTCGGGGCAATCGTGGTGCTCCTGGCCGTGGTGCTGCGCCTGGCGAGATTCTCGTGCGTGACCGTCCCGAACGGCATGTTCCAGGGCATGCCCTCGCCGTTCGGCGCGCTGACCGTGGTCTCGATCGTCCTGCTGGAGCTGCCCTTCGTGGCGACCCTCCTGGCGATCCTGGGCACGGCCTGGCTGATGGTGAGCCGGGTCGAGTACCCGAAGCCGCGGGGCCGTCTCGCGGTGGCGATGCTGTCCTGGATCGTCGTCTCCATGGGCCTGCTGGCGGCCTGGGCGTTCGACGCCCCGAGCGGCCAGCTGCTCCTCCAGACGGGGTGCGCGCTCCAGCTGGTCACCGGTGCGGTGATTCCCCTGTTCGCCACGGCTCGACGGGTGAACAACTTCCGTGACAACCGGCGTGAGGCGCGGGCGGCGCAGTTGCCGTAGCGGCGCTTGTACGACGGCGAAGGGCCCCGAACCCAATGGGTTCGGGGCCCTTCCTGTGCGGCGCCGTCCGGGGGCTGCCGCCCCCGGGCCCCCGCTTTCGGCCTGAACGGCCTCGTCCTCAAACGCCTGACGGGCTGAAAAGATCAAACCCCGGCCGGCGAAAAATCAGTCCCTCCCGCCACAATCCAGCCCCTCCGGCATTTGAGGAGCGGGGGTCCCGGGGGGCCGGCCCCCCGGTACGGGACGGGTAGGGGCGGCGGGGGCGAAAAAAGCCTGGTCTCAGGTCAGGAAGTCCCGCGCGATCTGCTCCGCCACCCGTTCCAGGATCGGCCCCGCGTCCGCGATGCACTTCGCCACGTCGGGTTCTACGGACGTGAGCGGGTACGCGCGGCGGATCCCCGCCCGGCCCAGTGCCTCAGGCTGCAGCGCGAGACGCCCGCACACCGCGACGACCTCCTTGTCCGCGGCGCGCGCGGCGGCGGCGACCCCCGCCGGCGCCTTGCCGTGCAGGGTCTGCTCGTCCAGGGAGCCCTCGCCGGTGATCACCAGGTCCGCCCACTCCAGCGCCGGCGCAAAACCGAGCACGTCCAGCATCACCTCGATGCCGGGGCGGAAACCGGCGCCGAGGAGCAGGGCGCCGTAGCCGATGCCGCCCGCCGCGCCCGCACCCGGGGACGCGGCGAATTCCGCCGCCTTCGCGCCGACCGCTTCCTCCAGCACCTTCGCGTAGTGCGCCAGGGCCGTGTCCAGTGCCTCCACGTCGTCCGGAGAAGCGCCCTTCTGCGGGCCGTAGACGGCCGGTGCGCCCTTCGGGCCGGTCAGCGGGTTGTCGACGTCGCTCGCCAGGACCACGTCGACGGCGGCGAGGCGCGGGTCGAGGCCGGACAGATCGGCGGAGGCCAGCTCGCTCAGCCCGCCGCCACCCGGGGGAACCGGCTCACCGTCCGCGTCCAGGAACCGTGCCCCCAGCGCGGACAGCATCCCGGCGCCGCCGTCGGTGGTCGCGCTGCCGCCGACGCCGAAGACGATCGTGCGCGCGCCCGCGTCCAGCGCGGCCCGCAGCAGCTCGCCGGAGCCGTACGTCGAGGCCGTGAGCGGTGCGAAGACGCCCGCCGGCAGTCGCTGCAGCCCGCTCGCCTCGGCCATCTCCACGACCGCCGTGCCCGCGCGCAGCGCGAAGGCCGCCGTCACCTCGTCGCCCAGCGGCCCCGCGACGCGCACCTCGCGCCGCTCGAAACCGGCCGCGACCGCCGCGTCCACGGTCCCGTCGCCGCCGTCGGCCACGGGCAGCGACTCCACCTGGAGCTCCGGTACGACCCGGCGCAGCCCGGCCGTCACCCGCTCGGCGACCTGCACGGCCGTCAGCGACCCCTTGAACTTGTCCGCGGCGATGAGCACACGCTGTGTCACCTGTTTCCCCTTGCTCTCCGGGCCTCGCGCATGTCAAGGCCAGTCGCGCCGCTGCGACCTTAACCGGGGGAGACCCCCGCCGTCATTCCGTGACCGGAGCCTGGGACGCCGGTGAGGGCCTGCTGGGGGCCCGCTGTGCGTCCCCTGTCGAACGCCGCGCAGCCCGCGCCCAAATTGGGTAGACCTTCTGCTATGACCCCTGTGGGCACTGAGCCCGAGCTCGCGGACCGCATCCTCGGGGGCTGGCTGGGCCGGATCTCGGGCAACATGCTCGGCAAGCCGGTCGAGCAGGGCGACCTGTGGACGCGGGACCGGATCGACCGCTATCTGCGGCAGGCCGCCGCCCTGCCCCTCACCGACTATCTTCCCGAGCCCGCCGACGAGAGCGACGGCTTCGAGCTGCGCCCCGAGTGGCGCCAGTGCGTGCGCGGCCGTATCCACGGCAGCTGCCGCGACGACGACGTCGACTACGCGATCCTCGGCCTGGACCTCCTGGAGACGCACGGCTTCGACTTCAGCACCGAACAGGTGGGCGAGCTGTGGCTGCTGCGGCTGCCGTATCTGCAGACCTTCACGGCGGAGCGGGCCACGTACCGGAACCTGGCCAACGGGCTGAAGCCGCCGCTGACGGCCACGTACGACAACCCGTACCAGGAGTGGATCGGCGCCCTGATCCGCGCCGACATCTACGGCTGGACCTGCCCGGGGGTGCCGCGCCGCGCCGCCTCCCTGGCCCGCCGGGACGCGGTGCTGTCGCACACCGGCAACGGCGTGTACGGCGCGATGTGGGCGGCGGCGCTGATCGCGGCGGCCTTCACCGCGCCCACCGTGCGGCACGCGGTCGACCAGGCACTGGCCGTCATCCCGGCGAGCAGTCGGCTCGCCCGTACCGTGCGGCGGGTCGTCTCCCTCCACGACACCCGGATGACCTGGGAGGACACGCTCACGACGGTCGCCGAGGAAACCGCCGGGCTCGGCTGGATCCACACCATCCCGAACGCCGCGGTACTCACCGCGGGCCTTTTGTACGGCGACGGCGACTTCACCCGCACCATCACACTCACCGTCCGCGGCGGCCTGGACACCGACTCCAACGGGGCGACGGCCGGCTCGGTGGCGGGCGTACTGACCGGGGCGGACGCCATTCCGGGGCAGTGGAAGGAGCCGCTGGAGGACACGGTGCGCAGCGCGGTGTTCGGCTTCGACGGGGTGCGGATCAGCGAGCTGGCACAGCGGACGGTGCAGCTGGCGGAGGCGGACCTCCAGCGGGATACGCCCTGACCGGGGAGGTTCGCCGCTGACTAGCCGACGGACACGGGTGTCTCCGTGAACGCCGCGGCCGTCACCCCCATCGCCCGCAGCAGCAGGCGGTCGCGCAGTCCGTCCGGCAGGAACCGCAGCAGGGCGAGGGTCCGGCCGTCGCGGCCGGTGGTGTAGAGGGTGGCGGGGCGGCGCGCTGTCAGGGCGCGTACGACGGCGTTCACCGCCGGATCGACCGGGCCGAGGGTCTGGCGGGCGGCCGTGGCGCGTACGGCGTCCAGGGCTCGGGCGTAATGGCGGTGCGTCTGGGGGCTGCCCGCCCACCCCAGCTCCGCGCTCGCCTTGTCGGCGGTCGCGAAGATCGCGGTGTTCATGGCGCCGGGTTCGACGAGGGAGACCTTGACGCCCTGGTGGTGCAGTTCCGCGCGCAGGGACTGGGTGAGCGCCGACAGGCCCGCCTTGGACGCGGCGATCGGGCCGAAGAAGGGCGGCGGGACGCGGGCGGAGACGGCCCCGATGTTCACGATCCGCCCGCCGGACCTCCGCAGGGCGGGCAGGAAGGCGCGGATCACGGCGGCCTGCCCGATCACGTTGATCTCGAACTGGCGCCGCCAGACCTCGGCCGGCGTCAGCTCCACCGGGCCCTGCCCCATGATGGCGGCACTGTTCACCAGCCCGTCGAGGCGTGGCCCGAGCGCTTCGGCGGCGGCCAGGACGGACTCCTCGTCGGTGAGGTCCAGCCGGACGGGTGTGAAACCGGCGTCCCGCAGCGGTTCGGCGTCCGCGGGCCCGCGGTGGGCGGCGTACACGATCCAGCCGTCGGTGTGCAGCCTGCGGGCCACGGCGGAGCCGACGCCTCCGGTGGCGCCGGTGACGAGGACGGTGCGGGGAGGGGTCCGGGTGAGCTCAGCCACAAGGGCCGCCTTTCACAAGGGAGTTCGTGACGCGGGAATGCGCCGTCCCTCCCACTCTCCGTCGGACCGCCGGACGGTTGAAGAGTGCAGAATTAACTGGTGGCAGCGACACCAGGACCGGCAGCGCGGGATCACGGCCGACCGGCGGGGCAGGATCACGCACGCAAGGCACTCGGCGCCTTCCTGCGCTCCCGCCGCGAGCGCGCCGACCCCACGGAGACCGGACTGCCGCCGGGTGGCCGACGCCGTACGCCGGGCCTGCGCCGCGAGGAGGTCTCGCTGCTGTCCGGTGTGAGCCTGACCTGGTACACATGGCTCGAGCAGGGCCGGGACATCAATGTCTCGCCGCAGATCCTGCTGGCCCTCTCCCGTGCGCTGCAGCTGGACGAGGTGGAACGCGCCCACCTGTTCAGGCTGTCGGGCCTGCCCGTCCCGGAGCCGGCCGGGCGTTCCCGGCACGTCCCTGACGCGGTGCGCACGTTCCTGGACACCCTGATGCCCAACCCGGCGTTCGTGATCGACCGCTGTTTCGACGTCCTGGCCTGGAACCGGGCGCAGGAGCAGATCCTGGGCGGCGCCCTGCTCGAGCGTGCGCCGGGCGAGCTGAACAGCGTCTGGATGCTGTTCCGTGAACCCCTGCTACGGACCCTGATGCCCGAGTGGGAGGCCGAGGCGCGCTGGCTGACCGGGCTGCTGCGCCAGCAGGCGGCGTACGAGCTGGACAACCCCCGTTTCACGGAACTGATCGACGGGCTCCTCGCCACCAGCCCGGAGTTCGCCGCGCTGTGGCCGGAGCACGACGTGGTCGAGTTCCGCTCCTCCGTCCGCCGCTACCGTCACCCGGACGTCGGCGACTTCGAGGTGTCGTATGTGCGCATGGCGCCGGCGGAAGCCCCCTGGCTGAGCCTGATCTGTCACTTCCCCGAGCTGGGCAGCGAGGACGAGAGGAGGCTGCGCCGGCTGGTTACCCTTCCTGGATGACCTCCACGCCAGACTTCGCCACGTACCTCGCCGGCCTGCCCCGGATTCTCGCCGGGGCCGCCGCCCTCTTCCGCGATTCCGAGGGGCGGGTGCTGCTCGTCGAGCCCAACTACCGTGAGGGCTGGGCCCTGCCGGGCGGCACGATCGAGTCCGACGACGGCGAGACCCCGCGCCAGGGTGCGCGGCGCGAGACGCTCGAGGAGATCGGGCTCGACCGCGAACTGGGCCGGCTGCTCGCGGTCGACTGGGTGTACAAGCCGAGCTGGCCGCCGCTGGTGGCCTATCTGTACGACGGCGGTGTCCTCGACGAGGCCGACCTCAAGGCGATCCGCCTGCAGGAGGAGGAACTGCTGTCCTGGCGCCTCGTCCCGCGCGAGGAACTCGACGACTATCTGCTGGGCACGCTCGGCCACCGCGTCCGGGTCGCCCTGGACGTCCTGGCGGAGGGCTCGGGCACGGCCGAGCTGGAGAACGGGCAGCGGGTGGCGTGACCGGGCGTCGGCTCACCCCTCGGGATCGCGGGGCTTGACGTCCACCTCGCGCAGCCCCTCGTCCCGCGCGGCGACCCGGGCCTCGGTCCGGTGGCCTCGCTCGATGTAGTCGCGGACGACGAGCTCGACGGCGTCCTGCGGGCTGCCGACGCCCGCGAGGACCATGACTTCCACGACGAGTTCGGCGTCGAGCGTGACGGTGACCTTGGCCATGGCGGGAACCTAGCACCGGGGAGCGCGCACGAATATCCGTTCGCCGCACCCGGTCACCCGTCCTACCCTCGGTGCCATGAGCAAGCCCCTTGTCGCCATCCTCAGTGGTGCCGGTATCTCGACGGACTCCGGGATCCCCGACTACCGCGGCCCCAACGGTCTGTGGCGGAAGGATCCCGGGGCCGAGAAGCTCGTCACGTACGAGTACTACATGGGCGATCCGGAGATCCGGCGGCGGTCCTGGCAGATGCGGCGCAAGAACCGCACGCTGATGGCCGAGCCCAACGCCGCGCACCGGGCGGTGGCGAGGCTGGAGCGGTCCGGGGTGCCCGTGCGGGTGATCACGCAGAACGTCGACGGGTTGCATCAGCTCGCCGGCATGCCCGCCCGCAAGGTGCTCGAACTGCACGGCTCCGCGCGGAGTTTCGTGTGCACCGGGTGTCATGCGCGCGGGCCGATGGAGGACGCTCTCGCCCGGGTCGAGGCGGGGGAGGACGACCCGGCGTGCCGGGAGTGCGGGGGCATTCTCAAGTCGGCGACCGTGATGTTCGGCGAACGGCTCGACCCGGTGGTCCTCGGTGAGGCTCTCGCCATCACCAAGGCCTGTTCCGTGTTCATCGCCGTCGGCACCAGCCTGCAGGTGCAGCCCGCGGCCGGGCTCGCCGGCGTCGCCGCCGACCACGGCGCCCGGCTCGTCATCGTCAACGCCGAGGCGACGCCGTACGACGACCGGGCCGACGAGGTGATCCACGAACCCATCGGCACCGCACTGCCCGAACTCCTTGACCGGCTGAACGCGGAGAGCCGCAGCTAGGGCCCGAAGACGTCAGCTCGTGGCCGGGACGATGGTGCCGAAGGAGGCTGCGGCGATCTTCTGGATGCAGCGCATCTCGGTGCCGTCGAGGTTGTCGGGGTCGAGGGAGTAGACGATCTTGCGGGAGAGGTCGCTGGTGGCGAAGACGCCGCTGGTGTAGCCGGGGCGGGAGCCGGTCTTGCCCCAGACCACGACGCCGTTGGAGGCCGTGACCCGCATCAGGCCCATCGTCATGCAGGCCCGGCCGGCGTCCGTCTGCGTGCGGCACTGGCTGCTGTGGTGGCTCGGGACATCGGGAACGGCGAAGAGCTCTGCCTGCTGGGCCGGCGGAAGGAGTCGGCCGCGGAACAGCTGGGTGATGAAGCGGTCGAGGTCGGCGGGGGTGGAGATCATGCCGCCCTCGGCCCAGGGCCAGGGGCTCTGCTCGGTGACGTCGACCGGGTGCCTGGTGCCGTCCGCGGACTTGACCATCAGATAGCCGTGCGCGTGCGGGCCGGGCAGGGTCGGGTCGTCCGCGTCGGGGAGGTAGGTGTCGTGCAGGCCGAGGGGACGGGTGATCCGGGCCCGCACCTCGTGGGCGAAGGTGTGCCCGGTGATCTTCTCGATCAGCACGCCGGCGACGTAGTAGTTCATGCCGTTGTACTGCTGCGCGGTGCCCGGCGCGAACTGCATCGGCTGGCCGGCCATCAGGTCGATCACCTGCTGCGGGGTGAAGCTCTTGAGACGGTTGGCGGCGAACCATTCGGGGCTGCCGTCACCGAAGTCCGGGCTGTCGGACGCGCGCGGCAGTCCGCTGGTGTGGTTGAGCAGCTGCCCCACCGTGACCGGCGGCAGCTCGGCGGGCAGAACGCCCGGCAGATAGTGCTGCACGGGTGTGTCCAGGTCGATGCGGTGCTCGGCGGCGAGTTGGAGCACGACGGTCGCGGTGAAGACCTTGGAGATGCTGCCGATCCGGATGTGGCCATTGCGCGGGACGCCCCGGCCGGTCTCCAGGTTGCCCACGCCCGAGGTGCCCGACCAGTGGCCGGCGCTGCCGGTGATCCGCAGCAGCGCGCCGGTGACGTCCGCGCTGGGCAGGTCGCCGATGGCCGCTCTGAGCTCGACCGGGTCGAGCGCGGGCAGCGGCGTGCCGGTCGTTTCGGCCGCGGGCGCCGTGGCCGGTGTCGCGGCGGAGACGGGGGCGGCCACGCTCACGGCCAGGGCGGCCAGCACGGCGCCGGCGGCTGCCACGGTGGACCAACGGGTGCGACGCACGGAGCGGTTCACGGCAGGACTCTCCCAAGGGTGACGGTCGGACCGGCGAACGCCCGGCCCGACCACGAGTCTCATGCGCCCCGGCCGCCCCGTTCATCAGGAGCGTCCCCGAGCAACCCCCCAGCGCACCCTGACATCTGATTCGGGGTCGGAGTCATACCTGCTCGGGGTGACCGAGCTGGAACAGGGCGGTTCCGCACTCGAAGTCGAGCAGTCGTCGCTTCCGGTCCAGGCCGCCGCCGTAGCCCGTCAGGCTGCCGTTGGCACCGACGACCCGATGGCAGGGGACGATGATGCCGATCGGGTTCTTGCCGTTGGCGAGGCCGACGGCGCGGGAGGCGGACGGGTTGCCGAGGGCCGCGGCCAGTTCGCCGTAGGAGCGGGTCTCGCCGTACGGGATCTCGCGGAGCCGGTCCCACACCGTGCGCTGGAACGGGGTCCCGTTCAGGTGGAGTTCGAGCGTGAACTCCTTCAAGTCGCCTGAGAAGTAGGCCTCCAGTTGTTCCTCTGCCTCGGCGAAGAGGGTCTCGTCCCGTGCGCCGAAGGACTCCTCCGGTGGGCGGTGGCGCTGCTCGGTCATGTAGAGGCCGCACAGGACACCGTCGTCGGCGACGAGGGTGAGGGGGCCGTACGGGCTGTCGATCACGGTGTGGTGCTTCACGGGGCTCATCGCGAACGTCCTTACACGGGCAGGAAGTTGATCGGGTGGCTGTCGGTCGCCCACAGATACTGGACCGCGTACGCCCGCCAGGGGCGCCAGGCCGCGGCCCGGGCGGTGAGCGCCGACGGGGTGGACGGGAGGCCCAGTTCCTGTGCGGCGCGGCGGATGCCGAGGTCGGTGGGGAGGAAGGCGTCGGGGTCGCCGAGGGCGCGCATGGCGATGACGTCGACGGTCCAGGGGCCGAAACCGGGGAGGGCGAGGAGCTGGGCGCGGGTTTCGGGCCAGTCGCTCTCCGGGCCCAAGTGGACCGTTCCGTCGGCGAGTTGTCGTACCAGAGTGGTGAAGGTGGTGCGGCGGGTGCGGGGCATGGCCAGGGACTCGGGGTCGAGGGCGGCGAGTGCCTCGGGAGTGGGGAAGAGATGGGTGAGACCGCCCGCGGGGTCGTCGATCGGGTCGCCGTGTGCCGTGACCAGGCGGGAGGCGTGGGTGCGGGCGGCGGCCGTGGAGACCTGCTGGCCGAGTACGGCGCGCACGGCGAACTCCGCCTCGTCGACCGTGCGCGGGACGCGCCGGCCGGGGGCCTTGTCCACCAGCGGCGCGAGGAGGGGGTCCGTGCGGAGCTGGTCGTCGATCGCGACCGGGTCGGCGTCCAGGTCCAGCATGCGGCGGCAGCGGCTGATGGCGACGGGCAGATCGCGCAGGTCGCTGAGGGTGAGGCGGCAGGCGATGTGGTCGGGTTCGGGGGCCAGGGTCGCGATGCCGTGGCCGTACGGGAGGCGGAGGGTGCGGCGGTAGGCGCCGTCCCGCCACTCCTCCACGCCGGGTACGGCGGTCGCCGCGAGGTGGCCGAAGAGGTTGTCGGGGTTGAGGGGGGCGCGGAACGGCAGGCGGAGGGTGAGGGCGCCGGGGGCCGCGGGGGCGTTCTTCTTCGGCAGCCTGGCCCGCAGTTCGCTCGGAGCCAGGGCGAACACCTCGCGCACGGTGTCGTTGAAGGTGCGGATCGAGGAGAAGCCGGCGGCGAAGGCGATCTCCGCCATGGGGAGCGTGGTCGTCTCGATCAACAGGAGGGCCGTCTGGGCGCGTTGGGCGCGGGCCAGGGCCAGGGGTCCTGCGCCGAGTTCGGCGAGCAGTTGGCGTTCGATCTGGCGGGTGCTGTAGCCGAGGCGGGCGGCGAGGCCGGGGACGCCGTCGCGGTCCACGACGCCGTCGGCGATCAGGCGCATGGCGCGGGCCACGAGGTCGGCGCGCTGGTTCCACTCCGGGGAGCCCGGGCTGGTGTCGGGGCGGCAGCGCTTGCAGGCCCGGAATCCGGCCTGCTGGCAGGCGGCCGCGCTCGGGTAGAAGGTCATGTTCTCGGGCTTGGGCGGTACGACCGGGCAGCTGGGCCGGCAGTAGATGCGGGTGGTCAGGACCGCCGTGAAGAACCATCCGTCGAAGCGGGCGTCCTTGGACTGGACGGCGCGTACGCAGCGCTCTCGGTCGGTGTGCATCCCGTTCTGCATGCGTCCAGCATCGGCGATGGGCGGGGCCCAGGCTGGCGAGAATCCGACATCAAGGTTGTGTGGGCTGGAGCGGTCCGGATCACCCTCTCCTCGTGTGTGTACCTGATGGGTACGCTGCCCTGCATGGACCGTGGACGGCAGCGACCGATGTGGCCGCTGTACGGGGCGGGGTTCACCACCGCGTTCGGGGCGCACGGAATCGCCGCGAACCTCGGGGGCGCCGGGAAGGGCGCGGTCACCTCGCTGCTCGTGCTGGGCGGGCTGCTTGCGCTCTACGACGGTGCGGAGGTCGTGCTGAAGCCGGTGTTCGGCACGGTGGCCGACCGGGTGGGGGCGCGGCCCGTGCTGCTCGGCGGGCTGGTCGCGTTCGCCGCCGCGTCCGCGGTGTACGTGCTCGCGGACAGCCCGGGGTGGCTGTGGGCCGCGCGGCTCGGGCAGGGGGCGGCGGCGTCCGCGTTCTCTCCGGCCGCGTCCGCGCTGGTGGCCCGGCTCAATCCGGCGGCCAAGCACGGGCGGGTCTTCGGGAGTTACGGCTTCTACAAGTCCGTCGGCTACACGCTGGGGCCGCTGCTCGGCGGGCTGCTGGTGTGGGCGGGCGGACTGCGGCTGCTGTTCGCCGTACTGGCGGTGCTCGGTGCCGCCGTCGCGGTGTGGGCGCTGGTCGCCGTACCCGTCGTGGCGCCGCTCCCCCGCGCCCGGCAGACCCTGCTGGATCTGGCGCGACGGCTGACGGACCCGGCGTTTCTCGTGCCGACGTCCGCGCTCGCCGGGGCCACGGCGGCGCTTTCGGCCGGGGTGGGCTTTCTGCCGGTGTCCGGTGCGATGGCGGGGCTCGGGACGGTGGCGACGGGCGCCGCGGTGTCGGTGCTGGCGGGGTGCGCGGCGGTCGTACAACCGCGTGCCGGGCGGGCCTTGGACGCGGGACGGCTCAGCGCGGGCACCGGGCTCACCGCCGGGCTGCTGCTCGCGGCGGCCGGCCTGGCCTGCGCGATGCTCCCCGGCCTGACCGGCGTCCTGCTCGCCGCCGCCCTCATCGGCACCGGCACCGGCCTGATCACCCCGCTGGGCTTCGCGACCCTGGCCTCGACGACCCCGCAGGAACGGCTCGGGCAGACGATGGGCGCGGCGGAACTCGGCCGCGAACTGGGCGATGCGGGCGGTCCGTTGCTGGTGGCGGGGGTGGCGGCCGCAGCGACCCTGACGTATGGGTTCGGGGCGTTGGCGGTGGTGTCCGGTTGCCTGGCGCTGGGAGTGGCGGCGGGAGTGCGGAGGTCGACGGCCGGGGTGCGCTGAGGCGGGAGCGCGGCGGCCCGGACAACGGGACTCGCACACGCAGCCCTGACCGGGCGAGCGCCACCGCGCCGTCGGCAGGCACCTGCCTCTTTCGCGGAAGCGCAGACCCCAGTCGCCTACTGCAAGCTCCCGCCCCCGTCCAGGCCAGGCGAGCAGCGCCGCCTCCCTCTCCTGGTGCTCCCCGTACCACTGCGGCTGCGGCAGCCGCCTCACGCACCGCTCTCGCCGAGGAGTGCGCGCAGCGCGGCCTCCTCCGCCGGGCTCAGGCCCGTGACGAACTGCTGGAGGGCCGCTATCGGGTCGGGGCCGCGGTCCAGGGCCTGGTGCATGGCCTCGGCGGTCATCTGTGCCGCGTTCTTCGCCGGGCGGTAGGCACCGCGCCGGCCGTCGGCGTCCCGCAGGACGAGGCTCTTGTCGTGCAGTCGCCGCAGGATCGTGTGCACGGTGTTGTAGGCGAGGTCGCCGCCCAGATCGGTCTGGATCTCGGCCGGTGTGAGGGCCCGGTCCGTCGCCCACAGGGTGGCGAGGACCTCACTCTCCAGCTCACCGGGGCTGCGTCGCTCGCCCCTGCCGCGAGGAGTCGTGCCTGCCATGGCCACCACCTTACGGTGCGTAGGGTCCAGCGGTCACCAAGTCGTACCCGCCCCTTACCCGGCTCCGACCCCGCCCTGACCTACAACCTGTAGGGTAAGGTCGACCCTACAACTTGTAGGGCCGGATGGGTGAACGATGACGAGGACCCCCGACACCGCTCCGACCCGCGCCACCCGGCAAGGGCCGCCCGCGACCGCCCGGCGACCGTGGCGCTCCGCGGGCGAGTGGTGGCTCGTGGCGGTCGCAGGCGCTTTCACACTGCTCCAACTCGCCCTGGTGCGGCCCGGATTGGGCCTGGGCTGGGACGAGACGGTGTACGTCAGCCAGGTGAGCACGCACGCCCCGGCGGCCTTCTTCAGCGCACCGCGCGCCCGTGGCATCACCCTGCTGGTGGCTCCCGTGGCCTCCTGGTCGTCGTCCACCGCGCTGCTGCGGGTGTATCTGGCGGTCCTGTCCGGCCTCGGCCTGTACTGGGCGCTGCGGGCCTGGCGGGGCCTGTTCCCGGTACGGGTCGTCGCGGCCGGCGGCGCCTTGTTCGCGTCGCTGTGGATCACCCTCTTCTACGGCCCGCAGGCCATGCCCAACTACTGGGTGGCCGTGGGCGCGTCGGCCACCGTGGCCTTCTTCCTGCACGCCCGGTCCGACCGCACCCGGCGCGGCGCCCTGTGGGGCGTGTCCGCGGGCACGGCACTGATGGCGTGGATGCGGCCCACGGACGCGGTCTGGGTCACGTTCCCGCTGCTCGCGCTCGCGCTCCTCGCCCGCCCCGGACGCCATCTGCGGCTGCTCCTGGCCCTGGTCACGAGCCTTGCGGCAGGGGCCACCGAGTGGATCGTCGAGGCGTACGTCGACTACGGCGGCGTCGGCGCCCGGCTGACCGCCGCCTCCGGCATCCAGGGCGGTCTGGGCCTGCACAACGCCGTCGTCGACCAGCTGCGCAGCCTCGGCGGACGGGCCCTGTGCCGCCCGTGCACGGGGGCGATCGCGAGCCCGCCGGTGATCGCCTGGTGGTTCGTCCTCCCGCTGCTCGCCGCCGTCGCGCTGGTGATCGCGGTACGGGCTCGCCGGGCGGCCGCCACGCTGCTGCCGCTGGCCTGTGCGGTGACGGCGGCCGTGCCGTACCTCTTCCTGATCGGCTATGCCGCCCCCCGTTTCCTGCTGCCCGCGTACGCCCTGCTCGCGATCCCGGTCGCCGACGCCCTGGCCCGCCTTGTCACCGCGCCGAGCGGGCGCCGGCGGACGTTGGCGGTGACGCTCGTGGCCGTGGGGCTCGCGGGCCATCTGGCCGTCCAGTTCGCCGTGTTGGAGCGCGCCGTGTCCCGAACCACCGCCGACCACCGGGTCTGGAGCCGCACGGCCGCAGACCTGCGCCGTCTCGGCGTGCACCCACCGTGCCTGGTCACCGGGGGCGATTCCGTACCGGTCGCCTTCGCCGCGGGCTGCGCCTCCGCCCACACCGGTGGCCACGACGCCAACACCACCGACGCGGAACTCGCCCGAAAGGCCCGCCGGATGCCGGTCGTCCTCCTTACGACACATCTCATCGACCCGCCGTCCTACGCCCGCTCTTGGCAGCCGCATCGCTTGACGGGCGGCTACGCGTACCTCGCTCCGGGTGCCGTTCAGCGAGCAGAAGGGCACCACTCTTGAGTGCCCAGGTCACCCACTCCACGGCTGACGGCAGACCAGGCCTCGGCGAAGCGCCCCACAGGGGCGCGGGGCTGTGTCAATCTGCGGCTCCGCCGCGGGGCGCGACCAGCCACAACGGCGCGGCAGACGAAAGACACCCCCTCGCGGCCGTGGCCGCACTGGTCCTCACCGCCGCCGCCATCGGCCTCGCCGCCCTGCACTGGCCCGTCCTCGCCTCAGGCATCGACCGCCTCACCGCCGCCGACCCCGGCTGGCTACTGCTGGCAGCTCTGCTCACCCTGCTGACCTGGGCATGCGCGGCACTCGCACAACAGGGCGCCGTACGCGAGGCACTACCCACCGGTCGGCTGCTGACGGTGCAGTTCGCGGCCTCCGCGGCCAACCACCTGCTGCCCGCGGGGCTCGGCGCGGGAGCGGTCAATCTGCGGTTCCTGATGCGCTGCGGACTGGCACCCGGCCGGGCGGCCACGGCCCTGGCGGTGAAGTCCACCGCGGGAGCCGTCGTACGGATCGCCCTGATGGCACTGCTCGCCCTCGCCTGCCCCGGCGTGCTGCGGCTGCCGTCGGTGGACGGACCGAAGCTGCTGGTCGGCGTACTGGCGGCAGCGACGGCCGCACCCGTGGCCGTCCTGCTCGTGCGGCGGACGCGGCTGCGGCGGGCGCTGGCCTGCGCGGCGGCCGACGTACGCGCCGTGCACGAGAACCCTCGTCGCGCGGCGGCCCTGTGGGGCGGCTCGCTGGCCTTCGCGTCCCTGCACACGGCAGTGGTGATCGCCGTCGTCCACGCCCTGGACGTACCGCTGCCCGCAGGGCGCATCGCGCTTGCCTATCTCGCCGCCAGCAGCGCCGCCGTCCTGCTGCCGACCCCGGGCGGACTCGGCTCCCTGGACGCCGCGCTCGCCTGGGCCCTGACCACGGCGGGCGCCCCGGGCTCGGCGAGTGTGTCGGCCGTGCTCGGCTACCGGTTGCTGACCGTCTGGCTGCCGCTGGTGCCGGGGCTGCTGGTACTGGCCGGACTGGTCCGTTCGAGAGCCCTGTGAGGGCACCGCAGTCAAGTCACCGCGTATTTGGGGAGCATGGTCCTCCGTCGGTGGTCGTGCGTCGACGGTTGTGGCGGGCAGTGGGTGGGGGGGCACCTACGACGGGGGTGGTTCGGGCGCGTCCGGAGGTGGGTGCGGGCCCGGAGCGTCCTCGGGCGGAGGCGAGTGGGCGGTGTCCGCAGGCGAGAGCGGGCCGGACGGGGGCAAGCCACGAGCGTCCGCAGGCAGACGCGGGCCGGAAGCCTTCGGGGGCGGGGATGCGGCGAGCGCGTCCGGTGCCGTATCCGTACCGGGTGCCCCCGGCCCACCGTGACCCATCGGCTCCGCGGGCAGCCACCGGGCCCAGCCCCACCACCACAGGCTCAGCCAGGCGGCCGCGAGCAGCCAGCCGCCGAGGACGTCACTCGCCCAGTGCACCCCGAGATACACGCGGGTCAGGCCGACGGCCACCGCCCAGCACACCGCGAGCGTGCAGGTCGTGTGCGCGAGGTCCACGCGGGCGCGACGAGTCATCGCCCAGCACAGCAGGCCGGCGGCGAGGGCCGAGGTGGTGGCGTGCCCGGAGGGGAACGCGAAGCCGGAGGCATGCGTCGCCCAGTCGGCGGGGGCCGGGCGGGCCCGCGCGAACAGTTCCATCAGTCCGGTGCGGACCAGTTCCCCGGCGACCAGGACGATCAGGAGGACGACGGCGTTCCGGAGCCGCTCCCGCGTGGTGCGCCCCGCGATGAACCCTGCGACCACGACGAGCGCGTACGGCCAGGGCCCCGTCCCCGTCGCGGTGATCCCCCGGGCGAGCGCCACCGCCTCCGGGGGCCGGTGCGCGAGCCCCCACGCGTGGGCCGACGGGTCCGCCGGCAGGGGGGCGCCGTGGCGCAGTCCCACCGCGGTCGCAAGCCCGGCGAACAGCAGGACGCAGACGACGGCGAGCAGCACAGGCGCTCGTCCGGCCGAGCCCCCGCCTGGCCCTCCTCCGGCCCGGTTCACACCTGGCTCTCGACCGATGCGGTTCACGCCTGGCCCTCGCCCGCGGCACCCTCACCACATCCGGCACCCCCACCAGGTCCGACCGCACCCCCACCCCGCTCGTCCCGCTCCCCCTCGTGCCCGGTCATGAAGCCGTCACCAGCGGCCTGAGTCGAGTGCCGGCCGCACGGCCGACGAGGGGGGCGGCGCGGTCCGTCAGGAGCATGAGGGGCCAGGCGAGAGCCGCGCCGAAGGCCAGGCCCACGGCCACGTCGTGCGGATAGTGCACTCCTGTCCAGACCCGGGAGACCGCCATCAGGATCGCGGCCAGGGCCGCGATCCGGCCGAGGCGCTGGTGCGTGAGCCACAGCGCCACCGCGGCGGCCCCGGCGATCACCGCGTGGTTGCTGGGGAACGACCAGTCACCCGCGGCCGGGCATGCCTCGACCGTCACGGTGTGCAGCGTCCGGCAGGGTCTGCGCTCGGCGACGCCCGACTTGACCAGGACATCGACCACGTAACAGACCACCACGACCACGGGTGCCGCCAGCGCCCGGACCATCCGTACCTCCCCCGCGCTGCGCGCCCGCCACCACGCGGCGAGCATCAGCACACCGAACAGCGCGAGGCCGTAGTCGGACCAGACGGAGATCACGGTGTTGACGGCGTGCGGGGTGTGGCGGGCCAGACCGGTGATCCAGATGTACGCGCCGCCGTCCACCGAAGCGCCGCCGAAGGCGAGGCCGGTCACGAGGAGGCTCCCTCGGAGGCGCGGCGGGCCCGCGCGCGCCGGGCCTCGAGGGCGATCGGGGTCAGGGAGAGGACGACCACGAGCGCGACCAGCGGCAACAGGTAGCGGTCGACGTTCGGTACCGAGGAACCCAGGGCGTAGCCGCCCAGCACCAGTCCGATCGTCCAGACGAGGCCGCCGATCACCTGCCACAGGGTGAAGACGCGCACCGGCACGTCGAGCGCCCCGGCCAGCGGGTTCAGCACGGTGCGCACGACCGGCACGAAGCGGGCCAGGACCACCGCCTTCGCATGCCCGTAGCGAGCGAGCAGCTCCTCGGCCCGCGCCGCGCCCTCGTGCAGCTTCCTCGCACGGCTGCGGGCCAGCAGCGCGCGGCCGCCCCGGCGTCCGAGCCAGTACCCCGTCTGGGCACCGAGGAGTGCGCCGCCCACGGCGGCGGCCAGCACCTGCGGAAGCGACAGGTGCACGGATCCGTGGACGCCGGGGACGCACAGCAGCCCGGCCGTGAACAGCAGCGAGTCGCCGGGCAGGAAGAAACCGACCAGCAGGCCGGTCTCGGCGAACATGACGACCGCGATGCCGAGCGCGCCGAAGGCGGACAGCAGGGATCCGGCATCCAGGACGTTCACCGCTTGGGCGACGGCGAACTGGGCAGCTGCCACGGAGGCGACCCCTCTCATACTGGGAACGGAGCGGGCACGGACCCGCACCTAGCGACTACAGTCATGTAGACCGTCTACTGAACTGTAGACGAATCAGAGCCGAGGAGTGTTCCCATGCCCGAGGGGCAGATTGACGAGCCGGTCGACGGCCCGGTCGACGGGCGCACGGACCGACGGCCGGCCGGCGAGCTCGAGGCGAGCGTGCTGGCCGCACTGTGGGCCGCCGACGCGCCGCTCACGCCCGCCGCCGTCCAGCTGGAGCTCGGCGGCGGTCTCGCCCGCACCACGGTGACCACGATCCTCACCCGCCTGCACGCCAAGGGCGCGGTCACCCGCGCACGCTCAGGCCGCGGCTACGCGTACGCCCCCGCCCAGGACTCCCCCGGCCTCACGGCCCGCCGTATGCACGCCGAACTCGACAAGGACGAGGACCGCGGCACCGTCCTCGCCCGCTTCGTCTCCGACCTGAGCCCCGAGGACGAGCGGTTGCTGCGCACACTCCTGGAGGGTGGCCCGCAAGGTGGTGAGGACAGCGCGTGAACAGCGCCTTACGGATCTTGTTGTCGGCTGCGGCGCGTAGGCTGGTCGACCACCGTCCGGCGGCCCCTGGAGGAATCCCGTGATCTACGCCGTGTGGCTTCCGCTGCTCATGCCGTTCCTCGCCGTGCCCGTGGCCCGGCGTGGCGCCGAGCAGCTGCGGCCCCGGACGGCCGCCTGGGCGCTGACGGCTCTCGCGCTGGTCCTCGCCCTCTCCAGTACGGCGGCACTGGGCATGCTCGCCCTGGCCGGCGCCCTGCACCTCTCTCTCGTCGCCGAGGCGGCGCATCTCTCCCCGCATCTGCTGGGCGACGGCTCGCCCGCCACCCTCCCGGCCGCGGTCCTGTCCGCCCTCGCGCTGACCGGTCTCGGCGTCCTGGTCCTCGACCGGGCCCGCCGCCACCTGCGGGAACTGCGCGCCGCACACCGGCAGTTCCGCAGCGGGGCGAGTGCCGGCGATCTCTGTGTACGGCACGACGACCGGCCCGAGGCCTACGCCCTGCCCGGGCGGCCCGGCCGCATCGTGGTGACGACGGGAATGCTGCGCGCCCTCAGCGCCGGCGAACGCGAGGTGCTGTTCGCCCACGAGCGCGCCCACCTCACCGGGCGCCACCATGTCTTCCTCGCGACCGCCGAGTTCGCCGTGGCGCTGCACCCGGCCCTGCGCGGTCTGCGCGCTCCGCTCTCGTACGCCCTGGAGCGCTGGGCCGACGAGTCCGCGGCGCAGGCGACGGGCGACCGCGCGCTCACCGCCCGAGCCGTCGGCCGTGCCGCCCTCGCGGCCCGTGCGGCGGGCTCCTCCGCGCGCCCGCGCCTGTCACTGACGGCCACGGCGGGCCCGGTCCCCCGCCGTGTCACCGCCCTCCTGAGCACCCCCGCACCCGCCGCCCGACTGCTCCCCCGCTCCCTGGCGTGTCTGCTCCTGGCCTGCGTGGCCGTATCGGCGACGGCGGTACTGGACGCGGCCACCGATCTGCACGCGGGCATCGAGGTCGCCCAGGGCGAACAGGGACCGCAGGGACACGCGGCCCTCGGCGACGGCGACTGATCCCGCGGGCCCGGCAGCCTCGTGGCGCCAGTGGTCACGCAGACCGGCGGGCCGCCTCTTCGACGAAGCCGGTCACGAGGTCGACGTAATCGTCCGGGTGCGTGGCATGAGGGATGTGTCCCGCACCTTCGAAGGTGTGCGTCCGCGCCTGCGGCAGGGCTGCGGACAGCCGGCCGACGATCGTGGCGAACCACGGCGGGCTCTGTGTGCCCTTCGACAGCAGGGCGGGTCCGGTGTAGCCGGCGAGGCGGTCGAGGTCGAGGCGAGCCCAGTCCGGGTCGGACTGCTCGTCGGCGAAGGTGGGGGCATTGCGCAGGAACGTCTCGCGGACCGCGTCCGGCAACTGGTCCCACACGCCGGGGCCCAGGGCGACCTCCTCCACGAACGCGTGCGCTCCCGCCAGGGTGTCGCCCGCGCGCAGGTGGGCGAGCACGGATTCGATCTTCTTCGCGGTGTCCGCCATCAGCGGTTGCAGCTCGGGAACGTCGGCCACGATGGCCAGGAGCGGGGGCTCGTGGGCGATGAGGCCCCGGAAGAGTTCGGGACGTCTGGCGGCCAGGCCGAGCGCCGTCGAGCCTCCGAAGGAATTGCCCGCAACGTAGGCCGGCGCGTACCCCAGTGTCTCCATCAGTGCCGCAAGGTCGTCCTCGTCCTCGGTGCGGGTGCCCTGCCCCGGCGGGCGTTCGCTGCGGCTGTGCCCGCGGCGGTCGTAGACGAGGACCCGGAATCGCTCCGCGAGGGCGTCGAGGACCGGGGCCCAGTTGTGGTGGTCGCCCCATGATCCGTGCACCAGGACCAGGGGATCGCCGTTCCCCGCCGTCTCGTAGAAGAGCTCCACGCCGTTCACTGCGACCCGTGCCATAGCCAGCCGGTCCTCTCGTCGCCAGGCGAAGACTGCCGCCACTACCCCATGCTCCTCCCCCTCGGCGACGATTTCCCGGCGATCACCCCAACCCGGTCTCCCCCTTTTCCGTGACATGCCCCCGACAAATCTGGCACGCTACAGCGGTCGCACCACCGATACACGCAGCCCACTGCCGCCCCCAGGCGCACCCCAGCCGACCGGGCGGCACCGAGCAGGCCGGAATCCCGGCCGCCGCAAAGGAGTTTCGCGTGAGAAAGACCCCCCACAGATCCATCGCCATGCGCGCACTGGCAGTCGCCGCGCTGGCCGCCGTCTCCCTTCCCGCCGCCCCCGCGGCAGCCGCCCCCTCGGCAGCGGCCGCATGCACCCCGGCCCAGGTGGTCGCCAACGGCGGCTTCGAGAGCGGCACTTCGCCGTGGACCCAGTCCTCGACGAGCGTCATCACCAGCCGTTCCGGCCAGACCGCACACGGCGGCACGAGCTACGCATGGCTGGACGGAACGGGCGGCACCCACACCGACACCCTCTCCCAGAGCGTCACGATCCCGTCCGGGTGCAGCACCGCCACCCTCTCCTTCTGGCTCCACATCGACACCACCGAGACGACCTCGTCCATCGCGTACGACAAGCTGACGGCGAAGATCGGCAGCACGACCCTGGCGACGTACTCGAACCTCGACAAGAACACCGGGTACGTGAAGAAGACGCTCGACGTGTCGGCGTTCGCGGGGCAGACCGTGAGCCTCGCCTTCACCGGCGCCGAGGACTCCAGCCTGCAGACCAGTTTCGTCCTCGACGACATCGCCCTCGACACGTCCGGGGGCAGTACGCCGCCGGCGGACTCCACGCGCACGCCCGCCACGCCCTCGTACACGGTCAGTCTCAGCAGCAACACCAGCGGCACGGTGTGGACCGGTCACGAGAGCGCGACCTTCACCAACGCCTCCTCGACCGCGCTGAGCGAGGTGTACCTGAGGCTGTGGGACAACTACCACGGCACCTGCGACGCCATGCCGATCACGGTCACCAACGTCACCGGCGGCACGGCGGGTTCCCTGTCCGTCGCCTGCACCGCCCTGCAGATCACCCTGCCGACGCCGCTGGCGCAGGGGCAGTCCGCCACGATCGGCTTCGACCTGGGCATCACCGTGCCGAGCGGCGCGGACCGGTTCGGCCACGACGGCGCCTTCAACAACATCGGCAACGCGCTGCCCGTCCTCGCCGTGAAGGACGGCGCGGGCTGGCACCTGGACCCGTACACGAACAACGGCGAGTCCTTCTACTCGCTTGCCGCCGACTTCAAGGTGACCCTCGACCACCCGAGCACCCTGCTGGTCCCGGCCACCGGCACCTCGACCGACACCCCGGGCTCCAGCGGCCGTACCGTCACCACCGCGACGGCCTCCAAGGTGCGTGACTTCGCCTGGGCGGCCGGGCCGTTCAGCAAGATCTCCGGCACCTCGGCGGCCGGGACCGCGATCAACATCTACTCCGTCTCGGGCATCAGCTCCTCCGACGCCCAGTCGATGCTCTCCACCGCCAAGTCCGCCGTGGACGCCCATGCGGCGCGCTTCGGGGCGTACCCCTACGGCGAGCTGGACGCGGTCATCGACAACAACTACTGGTTCGGCGGCATGGAGTACCCCGGATTCGTCCTCGATCTCGTCAGCACCACCGCGCTCACCCATGAGATCGGCCACCAGTGGTGGTACGGCATCGTCGGCGACGACGAGTACAACAGCCCGTGGCTGGACGAGGCGTTCACCGACTACGCCACCGACCTGGCCCTCGGCAAGTCCGGCAGCAACTGCTGGAACAGCGTCTCCTGGGCCTCGTCCGCGGAGAAGATCACCAACTCCATGGCCTACTGGGACGCCCACTCCTCCCGCTACTCCACCGTCGTCTACGGCTACGGCAAGTGCGCCCTGCACGACCTGCGGCGGCTGATCGGCGACACGGCGATGACCAAGCTGCTCAAGGACTACGCCACTTCGCACTGGTACGGCGTCTCGACCACGGCCGAGTTCAAGGCGGCCGCGCAGGCCGCCACGACCACCGACCTGACCTCCTTCTGGAGCACGCACCGGATCGACGGCTGAACATCGGGCCGCCGGCTGACGGCCCGGCGGGCCTGCGTGGCGAACGCCACGTGGGCCCGTCGGCCGTTTCGCCCGCGCGCTCCGCCTTCGATGCCGGTCGGCCCGTCGTCCTCAGCCGGCCTGCCGGGCGAACACCTCGTAAGCCCGGTCGTCGAAGAGGACGAACCGCACCTCATCGACGTCCGTCGATGCGTCCCGCACCGTCTGGACCGCGATCCGAGCGGCATCCTCCATCGGCCACCGGTACACGCCGGTGGAGATCGCCGGGAACGCGACCGTACGGGCGCCCAGCTCGTCCGCCACGCGCAGCGACTCCCGGTAGCAGGAGGCGAGCAGCGGGGAGCGGTCCTCGGTGGACGACCAGACCGGGCCGACCGTGTGGATCACCCAGCGTGCGTCGAGGTCACCGGCGGTGGTGGCGACCGCCCGGCCGGTGGGCAGGCCCTTGCCGTAGCGGGAGGCGCGGAGTTTGCGGCACTCCTCGAGGATCGCGGGGCCGCCACGGCGGTGGATGGCGCCGTCGACGCCTCCGCCGCCGAGCAGGGAGGAGTTCGCGGCGTTGACGATCGCGTCGGCGCTTTCGCGGGTGATGTCGCCCTTGGTGAGGGTGATGGTCGGCGTCATGTCTGTCTCAGCCTCCTCCAGACGGCCTTCGCGGCGTTGTGCCCGGACATGCCGTGCACCCCTGGGCCCGGTGGGGTGGCCGAGGAGCAGATGAAGACGGCCGGGTGGGGGGTGCTGTACGGGAACAGGGAGAGTTTGGGGCGCAGCAGGAGCTGGAGTCCGGAGACTGCGCCGGAGGCGATGTCGCCGCCGATGTAGTTGGCGTTGCGGGCGGCGAGTTCGGGCGGCCCTGCGGTGGCGCGGGCGAGGACGCGGTCGCGGAACCCGGGCGCGAAGCGCTCCAGTTGGCGCTCCATGGCCTCCGTGAGGTCGCCGGTCCAGCCACTGGGGACGTGACCGTAGGCCCAGAAGACCTGCTTGCCGTCGGGGGCGCGGGTGGGGTCGACGACGCTGGGCTGGACCGTGATCATGAAGGGTTTGTCGGGGGCGCGGCCCTCCCGGGAGGCCGCGGTCAGGGCGGCGCCGATCTCCGCGCTGTCCGCGCCGATCTGCACGGTGCCGGCGGCGCGGGCCTCCTCGGCGGTCCACGGCACCGGGCCGTCCAGCGCGTAGTCCACCTTGAAGACTCCGGGGCCGTACTTGTAGCCCTCGTAGTAGCGGCCGAAGCCCGCGATGCGGGCCAGGGCGGTGGGTGAGGTGTCGAAGACGTAGGCGCGGGCGGGCGGCAGGTCGTCGAGGCGCTTGACCTCGTAGTCCGTGTGGACCAGACCGCCCAGGTCCTTGAGGTACGCGGTGAGCGCGTCGGAGATGGACTGGGAGCCGCCGCGGGCCACGGGCCAGCCGCGGGCGTGTGCGGCGAGGGCGAAGACCAGGCCGATGGCGCCGGTGGCGAAGCCGTTCAGCGGAGCCATGACGTGTGCGACGAGGCCGGCGAACAGGGTCTTCGCCCGTTCGTCCTGGAAGCGGCGGGTCAGCCAGGTCGACGGGGGCAGGCCGACCAGGCCGAAGCGGGCGAGGGTCACCGGGTCGCGCGGGAGCGCGGTGAGCGGCAGGGACATGAAGTCGCGGGCCAGGGTGTCCCACTTGGGGAGGAAGGGCGCGATCAGCCTGCGGTAGGCGCCCGCGTCCCGTGGGCCGAAGGACGCGGCCGTCTCGGCGACCGAGCGGGACAGGACGGCGGCGGTGCCGTCGGTGAAGGGGTGCGCCATGGGGAGCTCGGCGTGCAGCCACTCGAGGCCGTACCGCTCCAGGGGCAGGGCGCGGAACGCCGGGGAGTTGATCGCGAGGGGGTGGGCCGCGGAGCACGGGTCGTGCCGGAAGCCGGGCAGGGTGAGCTCTTCGGTGCGGGCTCCTCCGCCGACGGTGTCGCGGGCCTCGAAAACCGCCACGGAGAAGCCGCGGCGGGCCAGTTCCACGGCGGCCGTCAGTCCGTTCGGCCCCGCACCCACCACGACAGCATCGAGCATCGACGGCACCCCTTCGTCAGCCGACGGCCAGTGAGGATCAGGATAAGCCGGGGGCCTGACAGCGCTGGGGGCAGGGAATGAGGACCGCCCCTGGGAGGTCAGGCCGACCCTTGTCGCAGAAGCGCCGCCACCCTGTCTGCCGTCGCGGCGTCACGGGCCGTCGTGAAGGGGAGGGCGTTGCCACCGGTTATGCGGAACGGTTCTCCTGTGAGCGTCTGGTGGGCGCCGCCCGCCTCCTCGACCAGCAGGATGCCCGCCGCGTGGTCCCACGCCGCCTCCCAGGAGAAGGCGACGGCGTCCAACTGGCCGCGGGCTATGGCGAGATACTCCAGGCCCGCCGAGCCGCAGGAGCGGAACTCGATGCCGTCGGTCCGCAGGCCGAGCAGGGCGCGCTTCTGCTCGTCGGTCGTGTAGTCCGGGTGGGAGGTGGCCACTTGGAGGTCGCGGCCGGGAACGGGCGAGCCCGCGGACAGCCGCTCGCCGTCGAGGAAGGCGCCCTGGCCCCTTATGGCCGTGGCCAGTTGGTCGCGCGCGGGTGCGTACGTCCAGGAGGCGAGCAGGACTCCGCGGTGCGCGAGGGCGACCAGCGTGCAGAATCCGGCTTCGCCGCGCACGAACTGCCGTGTCCCGTCGACCGGGTCGACGATCCAGACCGGGGCGTCGCCCTGTATCGCCTCGTACGTCACCGGGTCGGCGTGCACCGCCTCCTCGCCGACCACGACCGAACCGGGCAGGAGCGCGCCGAGGGTGTCCGTGAGGTACTGCTCGGCGAAGCGGTCGGCGTCGGTCACCAGGTCGTGCGGTCCGGACTTCTGGTCGACCTCGTGGGCGGCGAGCCGGCGGAAGCGGGGCATGATCTCGGCCGCGGCGGCCTTGCGGACCGCCTCCTCCACGTCGGCCGAGTGGCGGGCGAGAAACTCGTCGATGGTTTCCTTGTCTTCGATCATGACTCCATGAGAGCACGCGCCACTGACAATCCCCACCGTGCCGGTGGACCTCCGGTGGAATCGGCGTGAACTCGGCGTGCCCGCTCAGCGGGCCCGGTGTACGCGATCAGCGGCCCGGTGTACGTGATCAGCGACCGACCGCATACCCCTGCATGCCCCGCGGGTTCGCGGCCGCCGACAGGATGCCGGTCTCCGGGTCCCGGGCGACCGCGCACAGCCGGCCCTCCGACCAGGGGTCACCGACGGTGACGTCGTGTCCGTGCCGCCGCAGCTCCTCGACGACGCCGGGGTCCGTGCGGGACTCGACCGTGACGCTTCCCGGGCGCATTCCGCGCGGGTAGAAGGACCCCGGGAAGCCGTCGTTGTGCCAGTTCGGGGCGTCGATCGCGCCTTGCAGGTCGAAGCCCCCACGGACCTGCCCGCGCAGGGCGACGGCCAGGAAGAAGTGCAGCTGCCACTGGTCCTGCTGATCGCCGCCGGGCGTGCCGAACGCAATGACCGGGACGCCGTCCCGCAGGGCGATCGACGGCGTGAGGGTGGTGCGGGGGCGGCGGCCGGGCGTCAGCGAGTTCGGCAGGCCCTCCTCCAGCCAGGTCATCTGCAGCCGGGTGCCGAGCGGGAAGCCCAGCTCGGGCACGACGGGGTTGGACTGCAGCCAGCCACCGCTGGGCGTGGCCGCGACCATGTTGCCCCAGCGGTCGACGACGTCGAGGTGGCAGGTGTCGCCACGGGTGGCGCCGTCGGCGCGCACCTCGGGTTCGGCGGCACGCGCGCGTGGCTCACCCGGCACCGGGGACGTGGTCGGCTTGGCGACGGTCGGCTCACCGGCGCCCATCGGGTCGAGCCCGGGGTCGCCGGTGACGACCACGCGCGCGTGCCCGCTCAGCCGCGGGCTCCGCCCGCCGGGGCTGCCGGGACGCAGCTCGTACGAGGCCTTGAAGCCGACGAGAGCGCGGCGGGCCGCGTTGTAGTCCGCCGACAGCAGCTCGTCGAGCGGGACCTCGGCGGCGTCCCCGTACCAGGCCTCCCGGTCGGCCATGGCCAGTTTGCAGCCCTCGATCAGCAGGTGGACGTAGTCGGCGGACCCGTACTCGGGCAGCTCGGGCGGGAGCAGGGCGAGCTGCTGGAGGAAGGCGGGGCCCTGGCTCCACGGGCCGGCCTTGCACAGGGTCCAGCCCTTCCAGTCGTACGTCGCCGGGGCCTCGTAGGTCGCGGACCAGCCGGCCAGATCGGCGGCCGTGAGGGTGCCGGTGTGGCGTTCGCCGCTGGTGTCCATGGTGGGCCGCTGCGCCTGCCGTATCAGGGCCTCGGCGATGAACCCCGACCGCCAGACCTCCCTCGCCGCCTCGATCTGCGCGACCCTGTCCCCCGCACCGGCGACCTCGGCGAGCAGTCGCTTCCAGGTGGCGCCGAGGGCGGGGTTGCGCAGCAGCTCACCGGGGCGTGGGGCCTTCCCGCCGGGCAGGTAGACCTCCGCCGAGGAGATCCACTCCGTCTCGAACAGCTGCCGTACCGACTCGACGGTCGCGCCGACGTTCTCCACAGGCGCGTGCCCGTGCTCGGCGTACCCGATGGCGTACTCGAGGACGTCGGCGAGGGGCTTGGTGCCGTGGTCGCGCAGGAGCAGCATCCAGGCGTCGAACGCGCCGGGCACGGCGGCGGCGAGCGGTCCGGTGCCGGGGACGAGCTCAAGCCCGAGCCCCCGGTAGTGCGCGACCGTCGCTCCGGCGGGTGCGACGCCCTGGCCGCACAGCACCCGCACCTCGCCGCCCGCGGGGGCGAGCAGGATCGGCACCTCGCCGGCCGGCCCGTTGAGGTGCGGCTCGACGACGTGCAGCACGAACGCCCCGGCCACGGCAGCGTCGTACGCGTTGCCGCCGGCCTCCAGGACGGCCATCGCCGACTGCGAGGCCAGCCAGTGGGTGGAGGACACCATCCCGAAGGTGCCCTGGAGGGTGGGGCGAGTGGTGAAACGCATGTCTGACCTCGATGGTTGCGGGCATGGGCCAGGCTCATCCAACCCCAGACGAAACCCGGGGAGAAAGAGCACGTCAGGCGCACCGCACAGCCCCGGCGCCCGAAGCCCGGGCTGATCACCGCCGGACCGGTTCCGGTTGCCGACCTCCACACCGCAGGTTGCAATGAGGCTGCGGCCCGACGGCCGCAGCCGGCGGCGCAGGTGGTGTCCCGCCCCCGCTCGGCCCCGCTCGAGCCGGGGAGGCAGTCATGACGTTCCATGAGCCCGTCCCCCGCCCCGCGGGTCACACCCGATGGGGGCGGCTCGGCCTGGTGATGGTGCCGACTCTGGTGGTGTCCGCGCTGCTCCTGGTGGGGATCGGCAGCGGAATACTCCCCGTCTCGCTCGCGGTCACGGCACAGTCGATGGCGATCTCCGGACAGAACCTCGAGATCACCGCCGACCGGCTGGACGGCACCGGGTTCACCCAGTACGTCGCGACCGACCGGTCGAAGTCCCGGACGTATCCGGAGGCCATCGCCGGGATCGACTCGGCCGACCTGTACAACCTGTGCCAGTCGATGGTCGTCAAGCTCCCCGTCGTCGGCGAGACCACGCTGCGGATCGGCGCCGGCGGTGGCGGCAAGCCCGCGCACGCGGACCATCTCGTCGTCCACACCGACGACCTCGGCGGCGACGCGGTGTTCCACAACATCGTCATCGGCCAGGACGCCTCGACCTTCGAGAACGGTTCTGATGCCCTGACGGGACTCTTCGGGCAGTCGGCCGACACCGTCCGCATCGAGCACCTCCGGCAGTCGACCCGGGAGGTGAAGGCGGCGACCTTCCGCCTCACGGGCCTGCACCTCAGCGTGAAGGCCGGAGCCAAGCCCTGCTAGTCCTCGCAGGAATCCGCTGAACGTCCCTCCCCCCTTTCCTGACCCACGTGGGTGAATGCGTCCGTCCATTGGGGTCCCGCCGCTGTGTCCCTCAGTCACCCGCGGGTCCCACAGGAGTTGGCGATGCGTACCGCCCGAGACTCGGGAATTTGGGGCTTCTCGGCCCGCTGATGGGCCGGCCCGGATTGTCTGACGGGGAGAGGGATGACGAGCAACGTCGACAGTGCCACCCAGACCACTGTGAGCACACGTCTCACGGGCCACACCCGATGGAGGCGCCTGGCCGTGGCCATGGTGCCCACCTTGCTGGCGTCCGCAGGGCTGTGCACGGCGATGGCGCGTGGCGCCCTGGCCGCGTCCTTCGGAGTCTCACCCAACTCGTTCACGGTTTCCGGCGAGAGCTTCCAGATCTCGGCCAGCACGCTCGACGGGCGGGGGTTCGTTCAGTTCGGTGTGCTGGACCGCGGCGCTCATGCCTCGTACCCCGAGGCTCTTTCCGGCATCCGGTCCGCGGACCTGTACGACCTGTGCCAGTCCGTCGTCCAGGACGTGCCCCTGCTCGGGCCGGTCACCCTGCGGCTGACCTCGGGCAGCGGCGGGAGTCCCGCGCACGCGGACCGGCTCGTGGCCGACAGCCACGACCTGAAGGGCGACGCGCTCTTCCACAACATCAACATCGGTCAGGACGCGGCCACCGTGCAGGGTGTGCCGGGCGTGCACGGCGAGCCCGGTGGCTTCGGCGAGCAGGCCGACACCGTACGCATCGACAATCTGCGGCAGCAGACGCGTTCGGTGAGTGCGGCGACGTTCCGGCTGCCGGGACTCCACCTCAGCGTGCAGGTCGGCTCGAACCCGTGTTTCGACGCCGCCGCGGATCAGGGGGACGACGACTCCTCCGGTGCGGGTCACGGAGGTCACGACTCTTCTGGTGCCGGTCACGGAGGTCACCACTCCTCCGATGGGGATCACCAAGGTCACCACTGGTCCGATGAGGATCACGAAGGTCACCACTGGTCCGATGAGGATCAGGGACACCACCACACTCCGGAGGATCGCAGTGAGTAGTGCGTGGCTGCGCCTCGGAGGCAGGAGGAAGGGAGAGGACGACGGGGAGCGGCGCGGATGGTGGAACGCCTTCCGTGACTGGCGGCGCAGTCGCCCGTTCTGGGCCGGGGTGTGGACGCTGCTGGCGGGGGTCGAGATCCTCTCCATCCCGTTCGCGCCGTTGCCGGTCATGATGCATGAGGGCGTCGCCGGTGTGGCGGGGTCGCTCATGGGGATCTTCCTGGTTGTCCTCGCCCTCAGCCTGTGGCTGTCGCCCGGGCACCGGGTGTTCGCGGGCATCGCGACGCTGGTCCTCGCGGTCGCCTCGCTCGTGCTCTCCAATTTCGGCGGCTTCCTGATCGGTTTTCTGCTCGGTATCACCGGCGGTGCGATGGCGGTGAGCTGGGTGCCGTACGCGAGGCCTCCGGTCCGGCCGCCGATCTGGCCGGACTGGCGTCGTGGGAACGGCTCGGGCGGCTCCGGAGAACCGGGCAGCCCGGAGGGGCCGGACGGCCCCGACGGCCCTGGTGATTCGGGCGGTTCCGGTGGGGCCGGAGGCTCCGGTGGCTCCGGTGAACCGGACGGCTGGGGAGGCGGCGGAGGCCATGCAGTCGGCGGCGGACCAGCCGGCGGCACCCCGCGCCCGAACGGTCTGACCTGGCGCACCAGCCGTATGCGGGCGCTCGGTGTGCTGCCGATCGGGGCTCTGCTGACCGGCGGGCTGCAACCGGCCCCGGCGCACCTCCCTCGAGTAGTGCCGAACCGCGTCGATCCGCCCAGCGTGCTCGGGAGCACCACCGCCGGTACCGCTCCCCCGCACCTGACCGTCTGCTCCCTGCTCGGCGGACTGCTGGCCGGGGCGGCACCTCCCGCGCGCGGCACCGGAGGCCGCATCCCGGGCTCAGGCTCCGCGGTGGACGGCCCTCACACGCCCCTCGTCCCTCTTGTGCCGAAGCCGCGTACCGAGACGAACGACAAACCCAGGACCGGACGCGGGCCGACCTCCGTCAAGCCCGCACCCGCTCCCGCTCCTTCCTCCGGAGCGGGCCTTCTCGGCTCGGTCTCCGACCTTCTCGGCCTGCACGGTTCGGACGAAGCACGCGACAAGCAGGACACGGGCCCGGCTGCCCGGAACGACCATGAGACGTCACGCCCGCCCCGCCCCGCCGACCGGCCCCAGCGCAGTAAGCCCGACCACGCCGCCGGGCCGGGCAGGCCGGACAAGCAGCCGAGCAAGTCGGACGGCAACGCCCCGCCGTCCGTCCTGCGCCTCGACATCCCGCCCCTGCCTGCCGATGGGCGGATGAACGGGCCGCTGTCGCTGCTGCCGCTGCACATCGATCTGGGCACGGGCTCCGACCGGGACGAGCGCTCGCCCTGGTGCCTTCCGCAGCCCTTGATCTCCCTCAGGCTGGGTGTCGATGCCGCCGCCTACCGCGTACGCACCGCCGCCCAGCCGTTCCGGGTCGTCACCCCGCTGCTGGTGCTCACGGGCCTGACCTATCACGGCATCACCGAGGTGCCGACGGCGTACGGCCCCCAGGAGGTCCTGGTCTTCACCGCGTACCGGGTCGACATCGCGAGCCTGCGCCAGACGGCTCCGCTGCTGGCCCCCGGATGCGGCCGCCACCAGCCCCCGCCGCCCGCTCCGCCCTTCCAGGGCCTGCCCGGCCTCCGGTTGCCCCTGCTCGACATGGGCATTCCCGGCATCGGCCGGGTGGACCCGTCCGCCCCCGGCCCCTGGTATCCCTGTCAGGGCACGCTGGAGACGGACGCTCCCTCCAGCACTACGGTGGCCACCGGGCGGCCCGTGGTCCTGCTGACCAAGGTCCTCAGCGGGAACCTCCTCGGCCTGCTTCCCGTCACGTTCACCCCGAGCATGCCGCCCCCACTGCCACCGGGGCTCACCCTTCCCATCCCGATCTTCTTCACGAACGTCACCGCGTACAACCAGTTCCTCAGCGCCGACGAGTTGGACGTTCCCGGTATCCACCAGACGGCGGCCCGCTGACTTCGTCGGCGGGAGTGCGGCATTGCGGCAGCGCAGGGATTTTCGACAACGTCGGCAACCTCGACATGGGCCTGGTCTTCTGCTGCTACCAGCAGGACGTCCAGCGCCAGTTCGAGGCCACCCGGACCCGCCTGATCGACGAGCCCCTCGTCGACTGCGTCCGGCGGGCCCCCTCACATCCCCCCGACGAGCGCCGTCACCAGCGTCGCCACCCCGCCCCGCACCACAGCCAGCACCGCGTCCGAGGCGCCGCCCGCGACGGCACCGGCGAGCGCCCGCAGACGCTCGGGCCGGGAGCGCACCGCCGTGACGACCGCACCGGCGTCGGTGACGCTGCCGTCCGCCGCCACGACCCCCTCCCGGGTCAACTGGGCGACGAAGGCGCGCAGTTCACCGACGGCCGCGTCCAGCTCGGCGGGTGAGACTCCCGGGGAGTTGTCGATCCTGAACGTGTTGCCGCTGCCGCCGGTCTGGACGTTCTTGTCGCGGCCGATCTTGTCGCCGCCGAACTTGTCCCCGTGGACGTAGTCGGACATCCGTGGCTCCTTCTCCTCTGTTCTCTTCTGTTCTCTTCGTGAGGGTGGTGGTCACGCGGGAGATCCGCTGTGGACGTTCTTGTCCTTGCCGACCTTGTCGCCGCCGAACTTGTCCCCGAGGACGAGATCCCCTCCCACGTGCAGGATCCGTTCCGTGGCCGGCGGGTCCTCGATGGCGGCGACGATCGCCGCCTGGATGCGGTGGATCTCGTCGCGGGCCGTCCCGGACAGCGCCGTGTACTGCGTGCCCGCCGTCTCGATGAGCAGGGCGTACCGCTTGCGCCGCAGCAGCAGCCGGTAGAGCAGCACGCCCAGCAGGTAGGCGGTCCGGACGGCCAGCAGCACGACGAAGGCCGTGCCGATCCGTCGTACGGTCTCGGCGTCCGCGCCTGCGAGCCGGGACCCGGCGCGCTGCAGGACCAGGGTGATCGCGCCGCCCAGGAGGAGCAGGGCGGCGATCTCACGGAGCGGGTAGAACGTGGCCAGCTTGCCGCGCCAGACCACACGCAGCGTCTGCACCCGCGAGATGTTGGCGAGCGGGTACGTCTCGTGTCCGATGGTGACGATCCGCTTGGCGATGCGGATCTCGCCGACCTTCTTCTTCGTTCTGCTCATCGCTGTTCGTCGTCCTCATTCGGTCGAGGTCGGGGTCGGGATCGGGGTCGGGGTGCCGTCGGACGGAGTGACCGCCGCCGGGTCGGACGGCTCGGCACATTCGGGGAGCGACAGGGCGTCGGGGCCGCCGATGAGCGCGGTGGCCGTGACCCAGCCCGTGCCGCCGGTGGCGCGGAGCAGCTCGACCCACAGGTCGCTCTCGTAGCCGTGCGCCTGCACGGGGTCGCCGTGCGCCGCGCACACCGCCTGGTACGAGCCGCCCTCCTCGATGTAGCTGATCTGCGTGTCGGCGGTTGTGGGCCCTGTGCGCACGGGCGCCGTCGCGGCACCGGTGACGGTGGTGGTGCCGGGGGTCCCGGTGTCGGTGGGCGTGTCCGTCGGTGTGGGGGTCGGAGATTCCGTCGGCGGGTCCGAGGGCACGGACGGCGTCGCGGCCACGTACACCGTCGTCGGCGTACGGCGGCCTGCGGTCACCCGGTCGCCGGGCTGGGGCGCGGTGTCGTCGGCGGGCGGCAGCTGTACGGTGCCGGCGGCGCCGGTGGTCGGGATGACGACCCGGGAGACGGTGCCCTCCTCGACGCCGTCCGCGGGCTCGGCCGCGTACTGCACCTGGAGACAGTCGGCGGCCAGCTGCGCCACGGTGTCGTCGACGTCGGCGCCGGCGCTCACCTCGGGCAGGGTGACGCCGATGTCGCCGCTGCCGGCGGCACAGGAGGATGCCGAACTGGTCGGCACGGGAGAGTCCTGCTGCTCAGGGGCGTCGGCGATCTGCAGACGCGTCACCTTGCCGGGCTGCGTACGGGTCGCGTCCACCAGTACCGTGCCGCCCTGCGCGAGCGCGAGGTCCCGCCCGTCAAGGGAGGGCTGGACATGGCGGCCCTTGGTGTGGATCTCGTAGGCGGAGTAGACGTATCCCGTCCCCTGTGCCTCCCGTGTCCGGACGAACGCTGCGCTCCGGGTGGTCGTCGCGGCGTGCGCCAGGTGCCGGATCAGGACCACCAGGTTCTTGCCGCTGACCAGTCGTTGCTGGAATCCGCCGACGGAGACCTCGCCGAGCGGCGTGACGATCTTCGCGTCGGCGGAGACGCTGATGTTGCCCGCCGAGTCGATCGTGAACGACACCGGCAGGAACGCCGGTTTGACGGTCACCGAGCCCTCGCCCGGTTTTTTGCAGCCGGCCAGGCCGGTCGCGAGCAGCGCCGCAAGCACGACCAGGGCGAGCGGCCTGGCGGTCTTCGCCCATGCCTTTCCGCGTGTCTTCCCCCGCATGATGTTCCCCCGATTCCCCCGACTTCCGATTTCCGACTCCTGATGAGTGGTCCGCCCAGTCTTCGCGCGGCAGGGGGCGGGGACATCCAGGCGGACCCTGGTCCGCCGGCGGGGGCTTCTCAGGGTCTGCCCTGATGTCATGGCCACCGCGCGCCCGTCAGCATGGGGTCATGAGCCGCAGCGTGCTGATCGTCGACGACGACCCGGCCTACCGGGCCGCCGTACGGGCCCTGTTGGAGGCGGACGGGGACTACGCCGTGACCGAGGCGGCTTCCGGGGCCGCGGCGCTCGCGGCGGTCGCCCGCGGGGAGCGGCCGGACATCGTGCTCCTGGATCTGGGGCTGCCCGGGGAGAACGTCTTCGCCGTGACACGGGAGCTGAACGCGCTGGCCGCCGACATGGTGCTCGTGCTGTGCTCGGTGCGCGAGGCGGACGAGTTCGCCGCACGCATCGCCCGCTCCCCGGCCACCGGTTTCCTGGCCAAGGACCGGCTGTCGGTCAGGGCCCTGTCGGACCTCGTCGGCCGCGGAGGGTGAGCCGGGACCGCAGGTCAGGAGTCCCTGGACTGGAGGTATTTGAGCACGGCCAGCACCCGGCGGTGGTACTCCCCCTCGCTCTCGTCGGGCAGTTCGAGCCGTCGGAAGATGCTGCGGACGTGGGTCTCGACGGTCTTCAAGGTGACGACGAGCTGCTCGGCGATCGCCTGGTTGGTCAGGCCCTGCGCCATGAGCCGGAGCACGTCCAGTTCACGGGGGCTGAGCGTGGCCAGACCACCGCGCCGGCGCGGGCCGTTGAGGAGCAGTTGCAGCACCTGCTGGTCGAACTCGCACTCCCCGTCGGCGATCCGGCCGACGGTGTCGAGGAAGTGCTCGTCGGCGACGCGCTCCTTGAGCAGGTAGCCGACGCCCCGGACGTCGGATGCGGTCAACTCGGCGAGGTGGGTGACCTGGACGCTCTGGGACAGCAGCAGGATCCCCACGCCGTGGTGGGACCGGCGGATGTCCACGGCCGCCTGGAGTCCTTCCAGGCGTTTCGTCGGCGGCATCCTGATGTCGATCACCGCGAGGTCCGGGACCGTCCGGGCGACTGCCGCACGCAGCGCGTCCGCGTCGCCGACCTGGGCGGTGACCTCGTGACCCCGGCTCGCCAGCAGCGCGGCGAGGGCACCCCGGAAGAGGCGTTCGTCGTCGGCGAGCACAATCCGCAGGGGTCTGGGCGAGGACGGGGCGCTCGTGACGCCTCCGCGCGGGGAACGTCCCGGCAACTCGTGTTCCCTCACGCCCGTCCGTCCTCCCCTTCGCCGGAAACGCCGGAAGCCGTCTCCGCTACCGACAACGCCTCGGCCGCAGCCGCCGTCACGGCCAAGTCCCGGCTTCGGAGCGGCAGTTCGACCGCCACCACGGTCCCCCGGCCGCGTTCGCTGCGGACCGTCATGGTGCCGTCGAACACCGCCACCCGGTCCCTGAGCCCGAGCAGCCCGGTGCCGCCGCGCGGGTCGGCGCCACCGACACCGTCGTCGGCGACCGTCAGCCGCAGCACCCCGTCCTCGGCCCGGTGGCGGACGTCGATGCCGATGGTCCGCGCATGGGCGTGCTTCAGGGCGTTGGTGAGCGCCTCGGCGGCGACGAAGTACACGGTGGCCGCGAGCGGCGGGGGCAGCACGGGGACCGTGCCCGCGGTCACCTCGACCGGGCAGGGGGCGCGCGCGGCGAGCGTCTCAAGGGCCGCCACCAGGCCTGTTTCGGTCAGTACGGCGGGATGGATGCCGTGCGCGAGGTCGCGCAGCTGGTCGATGCCCTCGCCCATCAGCTCCGCGATCCGGTCGAGCAGGCCGACCAGTTCGGGATCGGGCGACTCCCGGCCCGCGCACCTCTGCTTTGCCAGCCGTAACGTGACGAGCGCGGTGACGAACGTCGTCTGTGCCCCGTCGTGCAGGTCGTGCTCGATCCGGCGGCGCTGCTCGTCGCCCGCCTCGACGATACGGGCCCGTGACGCGCGCACCTCGGCCAGCTGGGCGCGCACCTCGGCGGCGAGGCGCTGGTTGTCCAGCTCCAGCGCCGCCGCCGAGACGACGGCCTCCAGAACGTAGCGGTCCTCGCGCAGCGCCGGGTCGTGGACGAGCACCCCGACCCGCTGGCCGTCCCGCTCCAGCGGGCTGACCTGCCGCCCGGGCGCCACGGCGAGCACGGTGCCCCCACTGTCCACGTACCCCTCGGAGGCGGGGTAGCCGACCTGCACCGACGGGTCGCGCAGCGCCCGCGCCAGCGCGTCGCGCAACTGTGCCCGGGTGGCGGTCGGCATGCCGCGCAGCAGGTCTGCCACGGCCGTACGGCCCATGCGGACGTGCCAGACGCCGGCCAGGAAGGCCAGCGGCAGCGCGAGCACCGCCACGTGCGCGACGGCGATGAGCGGTGGATGGGTCGGCGAGTCGGGTCCCGTCCCGAGGATCGCGTCGAGCGTGGACGCGAGCCCGCCGACCAGTCCCACGCCGAACAGCGGCGCGAGCACCCGCCGCGCCGGACGTGTGGCTCTCACCCACCGCCCCAGCAGGACGGCGACGACGGCCGCGCTCATGACGAACTGGACGCGGTCGACCGCTTCGGGCAGCCAGAGCACGGGGTGCACCAGCAGCAGGTTCCGTACCAGCGAGTCGTAGAAGAGGGTGCTCAGCGGGATCAGCCCGAACGCCGTCGCACAGCCGGCGGCCACCAGGAGCCGCTCCAGCCGCGAGCGCAGCACCCCGTCGGGGAACATCAGCAGCAGCGGGATCAGGAATCCGCTCGACGCCGACCGCACCAGCAGCCCGACGGTGTGCGCCACCGGATCCGGGCTGATCTGCAGGTCCTCGGCGAACCACCCGATGCCCACCCACAGCATCATCAGCCCGACCGGGTTGCTCGGCCGCCGTATCCGCGCGAGCAGCCCCGCCGCGAGATACAGACCACCGACCGCGCCCGAGAACCAGGTCGTGGTGGTCGTGACGTACCGCCCGGGCGCGCTCACGACCAGCACATACGCCCCGAACACGAGCCCGCCCGCGGCCAGTCCGACCGCTTCCGCCTCCGGCGCGAGCCGCAGCCGCCCGCCCGGGACTCCCCAGCGCCCGGTCGGCCCGGCCACTTCCGCCGCCTCAGCCATGAGCCGCCTCCCCCTGGCGTGCGCCCCGCCGCAGGCCAACGGCCCGTCGGGACAGCCATGTTAGCGAGGCGAACCCCTCGGACCTGGCGGAACAGGGAGAAACAGGGACAGAAAACAGCGGAGTGCGGAACGATGCGCCGACGCCCGTCGACCCGGCCGCTCGCCCCGCCGCCCTCCGGTACATGTCGTGGCCACGAGTTCGTAACGAGCCATTGACAGTGGCTTCCGGCGGGGGCACTCTCATGTCCACACGGTTGGCTAAACGATTAGGCAACCCGGAATCAACCACTTTGGGCGGGGGCAATGGCGCGCCGGATCGGGATCAAGGACGTGGCCGCGGCGGCAGGTGTGTCGACCGCGACCGTGTCGCACGTCCTGAACCGGGTCGAGGGCAAGCGGATCAGCGAGGAGACGCGCCGGCGCGTCTGGAAGGCCGCCGACGAACTCGGGTACGCGCCCAACGGACTGGCCCGCGGGCTGCGGACACAGCGGTCGCAGACCATCGGCTTCGTCAGCGACCAGATCGCCACCACCCCGCACGCGGGCCGCATGATCCTGGGTGCCCAGGAGGCCGCCGCGGCCGAGGGCCTGGTGCTGCTGCTGGTCAACACGAGCGGCGATGCCGAACTGGAGCGCACCAGCATCGAGATGCTGCTCCAGCGGCAGGTGGACGGCGTCGTGTACGCGGCCATGTACCACCGCATCGTGGAACTGCCGGAGGCACTGCGCTCGACGCCCACCGTGCTGCTCGACGCGTGCTCGGCCGACCCCGCCGTCCCGTCCGTGGTGCCCGACGAGGTCCAGGGCGGTTACGCGGCGGTGCGCGAGCTGCTCGACCACGGTCACCGCCGGATCGGTGTGACCGTGCAGACCGTGGATCTGCCCGCGCGGCAGGGCCGGTTGGAGGGCTACCGCAGGGCGCTGGCCGAGGCCGGTGTCGCCTACGACCCGTCATTGGTCGCCGCGGAGACGGCGGTGCCGTTCAACACGGTCGGCGGTGACGTGGACGCGGGCTACCGGGCCGCGCGCCGGCTGCTGACGGCCGAGCAGCGCCCCACGGCGTTGTTCTGCTTCAACGACCGGATGGCCGCCGGTGCCTACCGGGCCGCGGCCGAGCTGGGGCTGTCCATCCCCGGCGATCTGTCGGTCATCGGGTTCGACAACCAGGAACTCGTCTGCGAGTCGGTGCACCCGCAGCTGAGCACGGTTCAGCTCCCGCACTACGAGATGGGGGCACGGGCCGTGGCCCAGTTGCTCGCGCTCACCAAGACTCCGGGCCGGCCACCGGGCCCGGACCCCCAGGAATTGCTGCCTTGCCCGCTGGTGGCGCGGGCATCGGTCACTTCGCCGCCCCGACTCTGACCCCGGGACGGCGAAGCAATCGCACCGTGACAGGCGACCGTCGCAACCGGTCGTCGGTCCTGCCAGTACGTGGAACACAGTGAGGGTACACATATGTCCCCCGAGCTTTTCAATGAGCGGTTTTTCAATGAGCGGTCGAGGCGGCATTCCCGCCTGACGTCCGACAGCGCCGCGGAGTACTGAGCCGCGCATCTCCCGCCGACGAGCCGTCGGCGCTTCAGACAGCCTTCCCTCATCTCGCCGCCGGCAGCGCGCCGGACCCGGCTTCCCTCGCCATGCCGCGAGGGCCGCCGGCGGGTGCAGGGGGAAAGGCGCCTTCATCGAGTCCCCCGAGGCGATCGTGGCCGGCCGTGCCCGGTGACCGCCCGTCCTCGCATGCTCCGCTGCCCATACCGAAAGGCACGTGTGTGTCCACCGCGCCCCGCGATCCGTACCGGCCCGTCGCGCATCTGCGCCCGCCCCGGAACTGGATCAACGACCCCAACGGACTGGTCTTCCACGACGGCCACTACCACGTCTTCCACCAGTACAACCCCTCCGGCGCGACGCACGCGAACATGCACTGGGCGCACTTCCGCAGCCCCGACCTGCTGAGCTGGGAACAGCTGCCGATCGCCCTGTCCCCGACCCCGGGCGGCGTGGACGCCGACGGCTGCTTCTCCGGCAACGCGGTCTCCGACGGCGACCGGCTGGTCGCCTTCTACTCCGCGAACCGCTGGGACCGCTCGCCCCAGCACCAGCCGGTCGCCACCGCCATCTCCCGCGACGGCGGCCGGACCTTCGGCCGACGGGGCCAACTGGCCGTCCCCACCTGGCCCGAGGGCTGCACCATGTACCGCGATCCCTATGTGTGGCGGGACGGCGAGCGGTGGCGGATGCTGGTCGGCGCCGCCCTCGCGGACGGCCGCGGCGCGGCCCTGCTGTACGAGTCGCCCGACCTGGAGACCTGGACCTACCTCGGCCCCTTCGACGCCCGCGCACAGGAGCCGGTGGCCGGCACCGACCTGCACACCGGCGAGGGCTGGGAATGCCCCCAGTACCTGCCACCGCACTCCGGACGGCCCGGTGCCCTGATCTTCAGCGCCTGGAACCACCACGACGGCGCACGCTGCGTCGCGGCCCTGGTCGGCGAGGATCACGGCAACACGTTCGAGGCCGGCGCGCCCGCCTTCGTGGACCACGGCCCGGACTGCTACGCCCCCGCCCTGCTGCGCGCACCGGGCGACCGATGGCTGCTGTGGGGCTGGTCCCCGGAGGCCCGCGAGGGGGACTGGGCGGTCGAGGACGGATGGGCCGGCGTACTGACGATCCCGCGCGAGATCTCGGTCGCCGCCGACGGCACGCTGCACCAGCAGCCCGCCGCTGAACTCTTCTCTCTGCGCGGTGAGTTGGCGTTCCACACGGAAGGCGTGGCGCACGGCCCGCAGCCCGTCGCACTGGGCAGTGCGGGCCGTGCCTTCGACCTGACGGCCCGTCTGGAGACGACCGGCGCGGCGAGCCTGCGGCTGATCACCGGACCCGACGAGTACCTCGACATCCGCCTCGACCCCGCCGCGGGCGAGCTCGTCGTCGACCGCGACCACGCCTCGCTGGACCCCCGCGCGTACGGCGGCTCCTATCGGATGCCCTGCCCCGCCGGGCAGCCGGTCGAGCTGCGCCTGATCGTCGACCACTCCCTCGTCGAAGTCTTCCTGACCACCACCGGCCAGGTGCTCTCCCTGCGCTTCTACCCGACCGGGGACGGCCCTTGGCGGCTCGAGGCCCACACCGCGCCGGGCGCGCACCTGCGCCACGCGGTCGACGCCTGGGAGCTCTTGCCCCTCGTGGTCAAGGAGCCGAGCGCCGGTCCCGAACTGCCGCAGGGGCAGCCCACATGACGGAGTCATCGCCCATGTCGCCGTACCGGCGCGTGCCGATCCCGAATCCCCCCATGCACCGAAGCACCGCTCACCCTCGCCCGCACCACACACCGGAGGCACCCACGATGAACGCCGGCACCACAAGAGTCCGCCGGACGACCTCTACGGCCCTGGCCCTCGCCCTTCCCCTGGCCGCGCTCGCCGCCTGCGGCGGGGGCAGCGGCACCGGCACCTCCGCCGAGCAGGGCAGCGGCACGGGCACCATCACCGTCTGGGCCCACCAGGGACAGGCGAGTGAGGCGGCCGCCCTGCAGAGCGCGGTGAAGACCTTCAACTCCTCGCAGAAGAAGGTCAAGGTCAAGCTGACGCTGATCCCCGACAACGACTACACCAAGACCATCACCGCCACCGAGGCGTCCAAGCTGCCGGACGTGATGGAGTTCGACGGTCCGACCATGGCGAACTTCGTCTACAACAAGAAGCTCACCGCGATCGACAGTTACGTCTCCGCCAGGACGCTCGCCAACGCCACCCCGGCGATCAAGGCGGAGGGCCGGTTCGAGGGCAAGCAGTACGGGCTCGGCATGTACGACTCCGGGCTCGGCATCTACGGCAACAAGAAGCTGCTGGACGCGGCCGGCGTCAAGTACCCCACCGGTCTGTCCGACGACTGGACCGCGGCCGAGTTCACCGCCGCCGTGAAGAAGCTGGCCGCCAAGGACTCCGACGGCAAGAGCCTGGACCTCCAGGAGAGCAACGGCCTCGCCAACGAGTGGGGCACCTACGGCTTCGCCCCGGTCGTGTGGTCGGCGGGCGGCTCCCTGCTGAAGAACGGCAAGGCCGAAGGCGCCGTGGACACCCCGGCCGTGGTCTCGGCGCTGAAGACCTTCCAGTCCTGGAAGAAGTACGTCGACCCCAACACCGACGGCAACGCCTTCGCCAAGGGCCGCGTCGCCCTCAGCTGGGTCGGCCACTGGATGTACCCCGCCTACGGCAAGGCGCTCGGCAAGGACCTGGTCGTGCTGCCGCTGCCCGACTTCGGCAACGGCCCCAAGACCGGCCAGGGTTCCTGGGCGTGGGGCATCGGCGCCGACACCAAGAACGGCAAGGCCGCCGGCGCCTTCCTCGACTCCCTGCTGAACGACACCAACGTCACCGCGATGACCACGGCCAACGGTGCCCCTCCCGGCACGAAGAGCGCGCTCGCCAAGAGCAGCCTGTACAAGCAGGGCGGCCCGCTGCAGCTCTTCGCCGACCAGCTCGCCAAGGCCTGTGGTGACACGAACATCGACAAGTCCTGCGTCGCCGTGACCCGCCCGGTCACCGCCGGATACCCCACGGTCACCGCCAAGTTCAGCCAGGCGCTGAGCGACGTCTACGGCGGCGCCGACCCGAAGTCCGCCCTCGACAAGGCCGCCCGCGCCATCGACCAGGACTTCTCGGACAACGACGGCTACAAGCTGCAGTAGCGGCATCCAGCAGCCGGGAGGGACGGACCCACTCCGACAGCGCCCGTCCCTCCCGGCCCGGAAGAGGACACCCACTGTGACCACCGTGAACCCCGCACCCGCCGCACCCGACCGGCAAAAGCCGAGCCCTCCACCGCCGTCCCCCGAGTCCGTACGGCCTCGCCGCGCGAACCGCGACCGGGTGCACGGACTGCTGATGTCCGCACCCGCGCTCGGCGGACTGATCGCCTTCGTCGCCGTGCCGTTCGTGTACGCCGTCGTCCTGTCCTTCTACAACGTGCGGCTCGGCTCCCCGCTCCCGCCGCGCTTCTTCGGCATCGAGCAGTACCGGCGCATCTTCACCGACCCCGACATGTCCGGCCCGTTCCTGCGGGCCCTGCTGAACAACCTGACCTTCGCCGCAGTCGTCGTACCCCTGCAGACGGGGCTGGCGCTGGGGTTGGCGATCCTGCTCAACCGGAAGCTGAAGGCGATCGGCGTCTTCCGTTCGCTGTTCTTCCTGCCGGTCGTCTTCCCCATGGCGCTCGTCGCGGTCATCTGGCGGCTCATCCTCGCCCGCAGCGGCGACGGCCTGCTCAACTCCGCGTTGCACGCGGTGAGTTTCGGCAACTGGGGCGCCTTCGACTGGCTCGGCGACGGCCTCACCGCGATGGCCTCGATCATCGTGCTGTCCGTGTGGCAGGGCGTCGGCTTCCAGATGGTCATCCTGCTCGCCGGCCTCCAGCAGATCCCGGGCGAGCTCTACGAGGCCGCCCAGCTCGACCGCGCCTCGCGCTGGCAGCAGTTCCGCAACGTCACCCTGCCCGGCATCCGCGGCACCCTCGTCTTCGTCGCCATGCTCACCTCGGTGCTGTCCTTCCGCGTCTTCGACCAGGTCTACGTCCTCGTCCACGGCGGCGGACTCGACGAGGACGCCACCCGCACCGTGATGTACCAGGCCGTCACCACCGCCTTCGACCAGAACAACATCGGCCAGGCGTCCGCGATCACCGTCGTGTTCTTCCTGATCGTCGTCGTCCTGACCCTCATCCAGCGCCGCGTCGTCCGCCCCGGCAACGAGGACTGATCATGACCAGCACACCCCTGCGCCGCTTCTTCGACCACGCCGTCCTCAGCGTCCTGGCGTTCGTCTTCGTCCTGCCGGTCCTCTACCTGGTCCTCGGCAGCTTCAAGCCGTCCGACCAGGTCCTGAACGGGCTGACCGGCTTCCTGCCCACCCATCTGTCCTTCGACAACTACCGTGCCGTCCTGGGCAGCTTCGACTCCGACGCCACCGGCTACTTCTGGCGCTTCATGGGCATCTCGCTGCTGGTGGCCACGGTCGTGGTGCTCGGCAACCTGATCGTCAACTCCATAGCCGCGTACGGCCTCACCCGACTGCGCTGGCGCGGCCAGCGTGCCGTCTTCACCCTTGTGCTGCTGCTGATGCTGGTGCCGTTCGAAGCGGTCGCCGTGCCGCTGTTCTACATGTTCAACGAGCAGCGCAACACCATCTACATCCAGGCCGTCCCCTTCATCGCGAACGCCTTCTCGATCTACCAGTTCGCCACGTTCTTCCGCGCGATCCCGCCCAGCATCGAGGAGGCCGCCCGTATCGACGGCGCCGGGCCCTGGCGCACCTTCTTCGCGATCGTCGTCCCGATGTCGAAG
The DNA here is from genome assembly GCF_040298885.1 of Streptomyces sp. NPDC001137. Classification (NCBI taxonomy): domain Bacteria; kingdom Bacillati; phylum Actinomycetota; class Actinomycetes; order Kitasatosporales; family Streptomycetaceae; genus Streptomyces; species Streptomyces sp. NPDC001137. Next base: position 43,929 of record NZ_JBEPBA010000021.1, on the reverse strand, counting down.
CCGGTGTTCGCCTCGGTCGCGATCCTGACCTTCCTCACCCAGTGGGGAGCCTTCCTGTGGCCGGTCCTGATGATCTCCGACCCGTCGGTGCGCCCGCTGCCGCTGGAGATGAGCGTCTTCCAGGGCCAGATGCCCGTCGACTGGGGCCAGGTCCTCGCCTTCGGCGTCCTCCTCGTCCTGCCCGTCCTGATCGTCTTCGCGTTCTTCCAGCGCTGGTTCGTGCAGGGCGTGGCAAGCTCCGCCGTCAAGGGCTGAGTTGCCGGGTCGGCGGCGTAGCGACATCGGGATCCCTGCTCACGGCTCCCGTCTGCCCACCGTGAGCAGGTGTCCGCTCGCACCGAGAAGCGTCGGCTCCGCCTCGATGCGACGGGTCGCCGCCAGCACAGCCTCGCGCCGCTCCGGGTCGTCCAGCCAGTCCTCCACGCCGCCCATCAGCCAGGCGAGGCCCTCCAGGCCGTACTGCCCCTGAGGGACGAGGCCGGCTTCGGTGAACTCGCCAGGCACCTCCGCCGGCTGGGCGAAGTAGGCCACGGTGAACAGACCGCCGTCGCCGCCGTGCCGGCCGTCGCTGCTCGCCGCGTCGGTGCGTGCCCGCTGTGCCGGATCGAAGTAGCGCTCCTCCCGGAGCAGGTCGTGCAGCCCCGCGTAGCGGTTGATGGTGGCCGCCACCACGGGCCCGCCCGGCCGCACCACCCGCCGTGCCTCGGCCAACGCCTTTACCCGGTCCGCCCGTTCCGGCAGGTGGTACAGCGGGCCGAGCAGCAGCACAGCGTCGTACGAGGCGTCGTCGTCCGTCAGGGACCGGGCGTCCCCGTACCTCGCGCTCACTCCGGGCAACCGACCGGCCTGCTCGACATGCAGCGGTACGGGATCGACGAGGTCGACCTCGTACCCGTCCTGCGCCAGCCACTGCGCGTGCACGCCGCTGCCTCCGCCGACGTCCAGGATCCGTGCGGGGGCCGCGGGCAGTACCCGCCGCAGCACGTCCTGGGTGCGCCAGAACTCCAGCCGCCCGGCGGGCGCGCCGCCCTGTCTGAGGCGGGCGTCCTCCTTGCCCCGGGCGTAGTAGGCGAGGATCTCCTCGTGGACGGCCGTGCCCTGCGCGCGTGTCGTCTCCGTCATCACTCAAGGTTGCTGATCTGCGCACGCGGCGCGCAACGGGTTAAGCGCGCCGCGGCGCCACCAGCCCCGACTCGTACGCGAACACCACCAACTGGGCCCGGTCCCGTGCGCCCAGTTTCGTCATCGCACGGCTGATGTGGGTCTTCGCCGTGAGGGGGCTGATGACCATGTGGGCGGCGATCTCCTCGTTCGACAGGCCCCGCGCCGCCAGGGCCGTCACCTCGCGTTCGCGGCGGGTGAGGCAGTCCAGGCCGGGGGCCGTCGAACGGTCCGGTGGGCGGGAGACGAACTCGCCGATCAGGGTGCGGGTGACCGACGGGGAGAGCAGGGCCTCGCCGTGGGCCACGACCTCGATGGCCTGGAGGAGGTCCGCGGGCTCGGTGTCCTTGAGCAGGAAGCCGCTGGCGCCCGCCCGCAGGGCCTCGAAGACGTACTCGTCGAGACCGTAGTTGGTGAGGATCACGACACGTCCGGCCGACAGGGCGGGGTCGGCGGCGATCCGCCGGGTCGCCTCGATGCCCGTCATCACCGGCATCTGTACGTCGATCAGCGCGACGTCCGGCACCTGCGCGCGCACCAGCGCCAGGCCCTGTTCCCCGTCCGCCGCCTCGCCGACCACCTCGAGGCCGTCCTCGGCCTCCAGCAGCGCCCGCTGTCCTGCGCGAACCCTGCGGCGGCCTTCCGCAATCTGGCGCGGGCGCTGATGCCGGGCGGTCGGCTGGTCCTGGTGTGCCCCCGTCCCCGCTCGGGTCCCGACCGCATCCTGGCAGCGCTGGACGACTGGGAAGACGTCGAGGTGGAGCGGCATGACGGCATCCGGCTCGTCACCGCCCGCCGGCTGCGCCGCATGCCGACCGATGGTGACTGAACAGTAACCGCGCGGCCACGGAGCGAGTTGACACTTCCGTCTCACAGGGACTCATGTGAGACTGGCGCCCCGTCCGCAGTGCGGACCCCCTCCGCACACCGTCCCCCACCGAAAAGTGTGCCGTGCGCGATTTTCCTCTGCCGCTCGCCCTGACCGCGCGTCTGTCCCCGGTCGTCGTGCTGGCCGCGGCGGGCTGGGCGCTGACGTCCGGCCCCGCGGCGACGCCGACCGCAGAGCACAAGGACGCACCGAAGACCGGCAACCAGTCGGCCTCCGCCCCCTCCACGACCGCGCAGACCAAGACGTACGCCGCCGCCCCGGCACCCTGCGGCAGCGTGGCCGTGAAGACGCTCAAGTCGCTCGTGCCGGGGGCCAAGACGGCGGGCAAGGAAATCCAGTCGACGGACGCGAAACTGCGCCGCACCTGCTCCTGGAACGCCCTGAAGGGCTATGACTACCGGTGGCTCGACGTCTCCTTCGAGGTGATGAAGTCGGACGAAGCGGCACAGACCACGTACAAGCAACGAATTGCAGAGAAGAGTGGCGGAGGGGCGGTTCCCGGACTCGGTGACCAGGCCTACTCCATCGTCAACCTCACCACCGAGGACAAGCAGCAGACCCGCGAGGGCGTGGTGTTCGCCCAGGTCTCCAATGTGCTGGTGGTCGTCACGTACAACGGCAGCGACTTCGAGACGAAGAAGGCGCCCAGCACGGACGAGATCAACAAGGGTGCGATCAAGGCGTCGAGGGACGCCGTGACCGCGCTGAAGGGCAGCCAGTAGGACCGGCTGCCCTCCGAAGACGCAGGCAGAGCACAGGCTCAGGCCTCGAGGCGGTCCCTTCCGCGCAGCAGCATCAGCACCACGTACAGGACCATCGAGGTGCCGAGGCCGACCGCCCAGCCGTAGTCGGCGAGCGGCTCCAGCGCCGGAATGGGCCGCCCGTCGATCAGCGGCTTGAAGCTGGCGCCGCCGATCGCGAGGACACCGCCCGCCACGAAGGCGACGACGGCCCGCCAGTTCCAGCCACCCTCGTACCAGTAGCGGCCGCCCGCGCGGTACAGGTCGACCAGGTCCAGCTTGCCGCGGCGCAGGATCCAGTAGTCGGCGATGAGGATGCCGGCGACGGTGCCGAGCAGTCCGCCGACCAGGCCGAGCCAGGTGAAGATGTAGCCCTGCGGGTCGGAGTACAGCTTCCACGGGAAGATCAGCACGCCGATGACGCAGGTGGCGAGCGCACCGGCCCGGAAACTGACCTTCCGTGGCGCGATGTTGGAGAAGTCGAAGGCCGGCGAGACCAGGTTGGCCGCGATGTTCACGGACAGGGTCGCCACCAGCACGGTCACCAGTGCGTACAGCAGGCCGAAGACGTTGTCCGTCTTGGCGGCGAGCTGTACCGGGTCCCAGACCGTCTGCCCGTACACGGCCTGCGAACCGGAGGTGACCAGCACGGACAGCAGCGCGAAGAGCGTCATGGTGGTGGGCAGGCCGAGGGCCTGGCCCCAGGTCTGCGCCTTCTGCGACTTGCCGTAGCGGGTGAAGTCCGGGATGTTCAGCGACAGCGTGGACCAGAAGCCGATCATGCCCATCAGGGACGGCCAGAACAACTTCCAGAAGCCGCCGCCCCAGCCCAGCTTGGACGGCTGGTCGAGCAGCGGGCCGAAGCCTCCGGCCTTGTTGCTCATCCAGATCAGCATCACCAGCGCGCCGACGATGACGAAGGGCGCCGCCCAGTTCTCGAAGCGGCGGATCGTCTCCATGCCCCGGTAGATGATGGCGACCTGGATGACCCAGAAGATGGCGAACGACAGCCACATCGTCCAGGCGTAGCCGCCGACCTTCCCGGCGTCGGACCAGCCGTTGCCGATCAGCTTGCCGGCGAGGAAGTAGATCGCCTCACCGCCGATCCAGGTCTGGATGCCGAACCAGCCGCACGCCACCAGCGCCCGTACGACGGCCGGGAGGTTGGCGCCGCGGATGCCGAAGGAGGCGCGCGCGAAGACCGGGAAGGGAATGCCGTACTTCGGCCCCGCGTGCCCGGTGAGCAGCATCGGGATCAGCACGATCACATTGGCCAGGGCGATGGTGAGCACCGCCTGCTTCCAGTCCATGCCGACGGCGATCAGACCGGAGGCCAGGGTCCAGGAGGCCGTGTTGTGGGCCATGCCGACCCACAGGGCGGAGAAGTTGTACGTGGTCCAGGTGCGCTTCTCGACCGGGACCGGGAGCAGGTCCTCGTTGGCGTACGGGCCGCTGGGCTGCGGGGACCCGGGGGCGATCTCCACCCGCCCGTCGGCGAGGGTGACTTGGGCTGTCGGCGGTATGGCCGTGGGAGCGGTGTCGGTCATGGGCAGGCCAATCAATGAAGGGTGGGTCCGGAAAGGCCGTGCGGGTCTCCGGTCCCCTCCCCGGGGACGGCCGGGGAGGGGAGAACTGGAGTGGGGGGATGGGGAGTTGAGCGGTTGCTATGAGGGTCTTGTGCGCGTCAGGCGTTGACTGCCGGGATGACCTGGGCGCCGTACGCGTCGATCGTGCTCTCCTGCGCGTCGTGCATGTCGTAGACGGCGAACTGGTCGACGCCCAGCTCGCGCAGCGCGTTCAGCTTCTCGATGTGCTTCTCGACCGGTCCGATGATGCAGAACCGGTCGACGATCTCGTCGGGCACGAAGGCGGTGTCGGGGTTGTCGGCGCGCCCGTGGTGGGAGTAGTCGTATCCCTCGCGGGCCTTGATGTAGTCGGTGAGCTCGTCGGGGACCTGGGCGGAGTGCTCGCCGTACTTGGAGACGAGGTCGGCGACGTGGTTGCCGACCATGCCGCCGAACCAGCGGCACTGGTCGCGTGCGTGGGCGAGCGCCTCCGGCGAGTCGTCCTCGGTGACGTATGCGGGGGCGGCGACGCAGATCTTGACGTCCCCGGGGTCCCGGCCCGCCGCGACCGCCGCGTCCTTGACCGCCTTCACCATGTACTCGGTGAGATAGAGGTCGGCGAGCTGAAGGATGAACCCGTCGGCCTCCTCGCCGGTCATCTTCAGCGCCTTGGGGCCGTACGCTGCCATCCAGACGGGGAGTTCGGCGTCCTCCTTGATCCAGGGGAACTTGATGACCGTACCGCCGAGGTCGGCCTCCTTGCCGGAGCCGAGCGCCCTGATCACCTTCATGGCCTCGCTGATCCGGGCGAGGGTGTTCGGGGTGCGGCCCGCGACACGCATCGCGGAGTCGCCGCGGCCGATGCCGCAGACGGTGCGGTTGCCGAACATGTCGTTGAGGGTGGCGAAGGTGGAGGCGGTGACCTCCCAGGTGCGGGTGCCCGGGTTGGTGACCATCGGGCCGACCTTCAACTTCGTGGTGTTCGACAGGATCTGACTGTAGATCACGAACGGTTCCTGCCACAGCACGGCGGAGTCGAAGGTCCAGCCGTAGGTGAAGCCGTTGCGCTCGGCACGCTTCATCAGGCTGACGACCTTGGAGGCCGGCGGGTCGGTCTGCAGGACGAGTCCGAAGTCCATGGGCGCCACTCCTAGTTGAGGTACTGACAGGTGGAGCGCGGGGTGTAGACGCCGTGCCCGGCGTGTCCGGTGTACTCCCGCTCGTTGATGACGACTTCGCCGCGCGAGAGGACCGTCTCGACCCGGCCGGTGGTGTGCTTGCCCTCGTAGGCCGAGTAGTCGACGTTCATGTGGTGCGTCTCTACGGACATGACCTGCTCGGCGTTCGGGTCGTAGATGACGACGTCGGCGTCGGCGCCGGGCGCGATCGTGCCCTTCTTCGGGTACATGCCGAACATGCGGGCCGGGGTGGCGCAGGCGATCTCGATCCAGCGGCGGCGGGAGATATGGCCCTCGACGACGGCCTGGTGGAGCAGGTCCATGCGGTTCTCGACGCCGGGGAGACCGTTGGGGATCTTGGAGAAGTCGCCCCGGCCGAGCTCCTTCTGGCCCACGAAGCAGAAGGGGCAGTGGTCGGTGGAGACCACCTGGAGGTCGTTGGTCCGCAGGCCCTGCCACAGCTTGGCCTGGTGGTCCTTGGGGCGGAGCGGCGTACTGCACACGTACTTCGAACCCTCGAAGTCCGGCTCGGCGAGGTTGTCGGTGGACAGGAACAGGTACTGCGGACAGGTCTCGCCGAAGACCGGGAGTCCCTCGTCACGCGCGCGTGCCAGCTCGGCCACTGCCTCCATGGCCGAGACGTGCACCACGTAGAGCGGGGCACCCGCGACCTGGGCGAGCTTGATGGCGCGATGGGTGGCCTCGGCCTCCAGCAGCGCCTTGCGGACCTCGCCGTGGTAGCGGGGGTCGGTCTCACCGCGGGCCAGCGCCTGCTCGACCAGCACGTCGATCGCGATGCCGTTCTCGGCGTGCATCATGATCAGGCCGCCGTTCTCGGCGGAGCGCTGCATGGCGCGCAGGATCTGGCCGTCGTCGGAGTAGAAGACGCCGGGGTAGGCCATGAACTGCTTGAAGGAGGTGACGCCTTCCTCGACGAGGAGGTCCATCTCCTTGAGCGTCTCCTGGTTCACATCGGAGACGATCATGTGGAAGCCGTAGTCGATCGCGCAGTTGCCCTCCGCCTTGGCGTGCCAGGCGTCGAGGCCCTCACGCAGGGAGTGGCCGACGCTCTGCACGGCGAAGTCGACGATCGTGGTCGTACCGCCCCAGGCGGCCGCCCGGGTGCCGGTCTCGAAGGTGTCGGAGGCGAAGGTGCCGCCGAACGGCAGCTCCATGTGGGTATGGGCGTCGACGCCGCCCGGGATGACGTACTTGCCGGTGGCGTCTATGGTCCGCTCGGCCGTCCAGGCCTCCGCGGCGGGGGTGCCGGACGCGGCGAGGGCGGCGATGCGGCCGTCCTCGATCAGGACGTCGGCATGGAGTTCGTCGGACGCCGTGATGACGAGGCCACCACGGATGACGGTACGGCTGCTCATTCTCCCTCTCCTTATGACGGACGGTGCTGAAATCCCCCTGTGCCCCGCAGGCCCGATCCCCGTACACCGGGCCCGCGGAGGCTCACGGCGTCGGTCAGGGGGCGGTCAGCGGTGCGTACGCGTCGGGACGGCGGTCGCGGAAGAACTGCCAGCGGTCGCGGACCTCGCGGAGCTTGGCCAGGTCCAGGTCGCGCACGACGAGCTCGGTCTCCTTGTCGCTCGCCACCTCTCCCACGAACTGGGCCTCCGGGTCGACGAAGTACGTCGTCCCGTAGAAGTCGTTGTCGCCCAGCTCCTCGACACCGACCCGGTTGATCGCGCCGACGAAGTACTCGTTGGCGACGGCCGCCGCCGGCTGCTCCAGCTGCCAGAGGTAGGCGGACAGGCCGCGCGAGGTGGCCGACGGGTTGAAGACGATCTCGGCGCCCGCGAGGCCCAACGCCCGCCAGCCCTCCGGGAAGTGGCGGTCGTAGCAGATGTAGACGCCGATCTTCCCGACCTTGGTGTCGAAGACGGGCCAGCCGAGGTTGCCGGGGCGGAAGTAGAACTTCTCCCAGAATCCCGGGACTTGAGGGATGTGGTGCTTGCGGTACTTGCCGAGGTACGAGCCGTCCGCGTCGATCACCGCGGCCGTGTTGTAGAGGACGCCGGGCTGCTCCTCCTCGTACATCGGCAGGATCAGGACGATGCCCAGTTCCTTGGCGAGCGCCTGGAAGCGCTTGACGATCGGGCCGTCCGGGATCGCCTCCGCGTACTCGTAGAACGCCTTGTCCTGGACCTGGCAGAAGTAGGGCCCGTAGAACAGCTCCTGGAAGCACAGGACCTGAGCACCCTGCGCGGCCGCGTCCCGGGCCGCCTGCTCGTGTACCTGGATCATCGACTCCTTGTCGCCCGTCCACGCGGTCTGGAAGAGGGCGGCACGAATCACTCTGCTCATCGGGACCTCCGGTCGCTCGGTGTGCGAGAAGACTAGGAAGTCCGAAAACCGGCTTTGAGTTGCACGCTGTCACGTCTGCGGGCCTCGCGCGTGCCACGGTGTCACCCTCTTCCAAGCCCATGTTTCACCGCCGTTTTCCCAGGTCGTGGCATGTTTCAGCCCTGTTGCGCGTCGTGCGCGAGAAGCGCGATGTGCACCGAGGCGGCCTGCTCGAAGTCGTCGAGGTCCACCCCGAGACGGCCCTGTATGGCCTCCAGCCGGCGGTACAGGGCGGGCCGGGAGACATGGTGGAGCTGGGCGGTACGGGACTTGTTGCGGCCGGTGGCGAGATAGGTGCGCAGCACGGACAGCAGGTCGTCGTCGGCCGAGCACAGCAGCCCGTCCAGCTCCCGTTCCGCGAACGACTGCACGTGCGGATCGTCCCGCAGCAGCCGGATCAGCCCTCGCAGGTGTACGTCCCTGAGGCGTACGACGGCCGGGAGGTCGAGGGCGGCCGAGGAGTCCGCGACGGCGTCGGCGACATGCTGGGCCTCGCGCAGTCCGGCGGGCACGTCGTCCCAGGCGGTGCGCGGGTCGGCGGCTGCCACCACGGCCTTCGTGGATCCCGATTCCGTACGCAGCCTTGCCGCGAAGTGCACGGTGAGCGCCTCGGCGTCCTGGTCGCGGGCGAGGCTGAGCAGGACCGCGGTGGCCGCGTCGGCCAGCTCGGCGACGAGACCGGGCAGCCCCAACATCCTTAGGACTCGGTCGAGTTGGGTCGGTTCGCCGTCCCGCACGACCAGTGGCACGAAGGTGCGCCGGTTGACCGGCAGCCCTGCGGCACGCGCGCGTGGCAGCAGTTGCCTCGCCGGTACGACCCCGCTGACCAGGTCGGTGAGCAGGCTCTGCGCGGACTGCTCCTCCCAGGTGTGGGCCGAGTTGCCGCCGAGCATGCGGTGCAGGACGAGTGACTCGGCGGCCCGGTCGGCGAGCAGGCGTCCGGTGGCGGTGTCGCCTCGGTAGCCGCACAGCATGATCTGTCCCCAGCGTTCGCCGCGCCCGCCGAGTTCGGCGCGGATCCAGCCGTCGCCCTCGCTGCCGCCGGCCTGCCGGGAGATGCGCTCCCAGTCGCGCAGCACGTCGTCCACCGCCGGCCGCTCCCCCGCGGTGGCGAGGACACGGTGGGCGAGGTTGGTGACGACGACCGGGCAGGCGCTGTGCTGGGCGATCTCGTCGAGGAGCCGTTGCAGCGGGGCCCCCGCGGTGATGAGCCCGGTGAGCGCCGTGCGGACGGACTCCGAGAGACTCACGGCGGCGAACTTCCGCCGCACCAGCCGGGCCTGGACCTCCTCCGTCAGCTCCGCGAACGGGAAGGGCCGGTGCAGAACGATCATCGGCAGCCCGCACCGCTCGGCGGCCCGGCGCATCACGTCCGGCGGGGAGGGGAAGGCCCGCCCCAGGCCGAGCACGACGGCCGCGGCCTCCGCGCGGTGCAGGGACTGGATGTACTCCGCCTGCTTCTCCTCGTCGCCGGCCAGCAGCACCCCCGTGGTGAGCACCATCTCGCCGCCGCTGAGCATGACGCCCACGTCGGGCGCCTCGGCGACATGCACCCAGCGCACCGGACGGTCGAGCTGGGCGGCGCCCGCCACCACCTCGGGCTCACCGGCGAGGACCCTTTCCAGGGCCAGCACCTGGCGCACCGACAGAGCCGGTTCGAAGGTCCCGAAGGTGGTGGTCATGGCGGTCGCCCCTTGCTCGGTGCACTACTGCGTAAGGCTCCTCAGAGCGCGTTCGAGGATCGCGGCGCCCTCCTCGGCCTCCGCGACCGTCAGGGACAGGGGCGGGGCGATGCGCAGGGCGCTGGTGTTGTGGCCGCCGCCCTTGCCGATGAGCAGCCCGTCCGCGCGGGTCGCTTCGAGGACGGCGGACGCGGCGTCCGGGTCGGCCTCGTCGGTCCCCGGCTTCACCAGCTCGACGCCGAGCATCAGGCCGCGGCCGCGCACCTCCCGTACGTGCGGGACCTGGGCGGCGACGGCCCGCAGCCGCTCGATGAGCAGCCCGCCGACGCGCCGGGCGTTGCCCTGCAGGTCGTGTTCCAGCAGGTAGGTGAGGTTGGCGAGACCTGCCGCCATGGTGATCTGGGTGCCGCCGAAGGTGGAGATGCTGTTGGAGTCGAGGCAGTTCATGATCTCGGCGCGGGCGACGACACCGCCGATGGAGCTGCCGTTGCCGATGCCCTTGGCGAAGGTGAGCATGTCCGGCGGGCCGCTCCGGCCGTGTGCCTGCCAGCCCCAGAAGTTGTCACCGGTACGACCCCAGCCGGTCTGCACCTCGTCGGCGATCCACAGGATGCCGCGCTCGGCGAGGACCTCGCGGAAGGCCGCGTAGAGGCCGTCCGGCCCGGAGGTGAAGCCGCCGACGCCCTGGATGGGCTCGGCGATCAGGGCCGCGGGCGGGCGGGTGTGGCCGACGAGGTCCTTGAGGTCGTCGACGCAGGCCGCGATGAAGTCGTCGTCGCTGAGGGAGGCGTACGGGCCGCGGGTGCGGACGCCTCCGTGGACGTACAGCGTCTGCAGCGGGGACAGCGAGGTCGGGGACCAGCCGCGGTTGCCGGTGATGCCGACCGCGCTGAAGGAGCGGCCGTGGTAGCTGTTGCGCATCGCCAGGACGGTGTTGCTCTGCCGGTAGGTGGTGGCGAGCAGCAGGGCGGTGTCGTTGGCCTCGGTGCCGGAGGTGGTGAAGAAGACGCGGGCGTCCGGGATGCCGCTCAACTGGGCGATGCGCTCGGCGAGTTCGACCATCGGCCGGTTCAGGTAGAGCGTGGACGAGTGGAGGATCCGCCCGGCCTGCTCGCTGACCGCCTTGGTGACCTCGGGCAGCGCGTGCGCGGTCATCGTGGTGAGGATGCCGCCGAAGAAGTCGAGGTACTTGTTGCCGTCGGAGTCCCAGACGTGCCGGCCCTCGCCGTGCGTGATCTCCAGCGGGTCCTCGTAGTAGAGGGCGAGCCAGTCGGGCAGTACCGACTTGTGGCGGGCGTACAGGTCGGTCACGGCTGCACCAGTCCTTCGTAGGCGTCGGGTCGTCGGTCACGGTAGAACGCCCATTGCTGCCGCACTTCCTCGATCAGGTCGAAGTCGAGGTCGCGGACGAGGAGCTCCTCGGTCTTGTCGCTCGCGGTGTCGCCGACGAACTGGCCGCGCGGGTCGACGAAGTACGAGGTCCCGTAGAAGTCGTTGTCGCCGTACTCCTCGACGCCGACCCGGTTGATCGCGGCGACGAAGTACTCGTTGGCGACGGCCGCGGCGGGCTGCTCCAGCCGCCAGAGGTAGGAGGAGAGCCCGCGGTGGGTGGCGGAGGGGTTGTAGACCAACTGGGCGCCGTTGAGACCGAGTTGGCGCCAGCCTTCGGGGAAGTGGCGGTCGTAGCAGATGTAGACACCGACCTTCCCGACGGCGGTGTCGAAGACCGGCCACCCCACATTGCCGGGCTTGAAGTAGTACTTCTCCCAGAAGCCCTTGACCTGCGGGATGTGGTGCTTGCGGTACTTGCCGAGGAAGGTGCCGTCGGCGTCGATCACGGCGGCGGTGTTGTAGTAGAAGCCGGACTGCTCGACCTCGAAGACCGGCACGACGATCACCATGCCGGTTTCGCGGGCGAGTTCCTGCATACGACTCACGGTCGGCCCCTCGGGCACCGCCTCGGCCCAGCGGTAGTGCTCGGGTTCCTGGACCTGGCAGAAGTAGGGAGCGTTGAAGACCTCCTGGAACCCGATGATCTTCGCACCCTGTCGGGCCGCCTCGCGGGCGTGCTCCTCGTGTTTCGCCACCATGGACTCGGTGTCGCCGGTCCAGGTGGCCTGGACCAGAGCGGCACGAACGACGTTGGCCATGAGCTGCTCCTTCGGCGGGTCGTCAGAGCCTCTACGCCCGTAGAACAGGCCGTAGAGGGATGAACGTAAGCCTCCGGGAGAGCCTTGCCAAGACCATCGCCGTTAACCCGCGGAGTCGATCACGTTTCGCACTCCTGTGGAGGAGCGAAGAGGCCGGTGGCCGCGGTGTCAGGCGGTGAAGCCGGCGACCCGGAGGGCGTGCACCAGATCCCAGTGTCGCTCTTCGGAGACGCCCCGCGCGGCCTCCAGCAGGAGCGGCACGAGAGCCCCCGGGTCGGGCTCGGCGCTGCGGGCCGCCTCCTCGGGGGTGCGGACGCGGACGTATGCGTCGAGCAGCGCGCGCACCTCGCGGTGGCGTCCCTCGCCGGACAGTCCCAGTACGGCCTGTCCGATCTCGGTGGCGGGCCGGGCGACGCCCTGCCGCAGGATCTGCTCGCCGTCGCCGCCGCGCCCGGCCGCGACCAGGGCGTCCGCTGCGGCCACGAGCCGCTCGGCGGGCAGTGAGGCGGCCTCCCACAGCAGGGTCGCCCAGTCGGCGCCGAGCCCGGCGCGCTGCAGCTCCGCGGCGAGCAGCGGGAAGCGGGCGGCGGGCCAGTGGGCGGCGTCGACGAGCAGGGCGTGCGCCTCGCCGCTGCGCCCCTCCTGACGCAGCCGCACCAGCCGCTCGACGGCCCCGGCGACCTCCCGCGGCCCCGCCGTGTCCACGGGCTCGGCGGCCGGCTGCTGCGGCTGCTCCGCCACCTCGGCGGCCCCGGCGAACCGCGCTCCGCGCGGGGTGCGTCCGGCGGCCTTCGGAGTGGGCTGGGCGGGGACGGCGGTCGGCGGCAGGGCGACGGGGGCGGCCTCCTCCTCGGTCATCCCCGCAAACCGTGCACTGCCCCGGCGGCGCTTGCGCTGTTTGGGGGCGGGGGGTTCGGAGGCCTGGGGTTCAGGGGCGGGCCGTGCCTCGCCGGAGGGGTTGGCGTGCGCGTCGCCCTGCTGGGGCGGGCTCGGGAAGCCGCCGTCGGACGAGACGGGACGCGCCGCCTCGAACGGGCCACGGTGCTGTGACGCACCGCGGAGACCGGACTCGTAGGAACCGGGCAGCGCGTCCGCGGCACCTGCGCGCGGACCCTCTGAACCTGAGTCCCGCACGCCCTGACCCGCCCCCAGGGGCCCCCGGCCGTACGAGTCGTAGGACCGCGCCTCATAGGAGCCGACCGGCTGCCCCTTCGGAACACCACGATCATGCGATCCGCCATGCGCCCCACCGGAGCCGTGCGCGCCTTGCCCCGCCCCCGCAGGACCGTGATCGTACGGCTCGTACGGACGCGCCTCGGTGGAGGCAGCCGGCTCGTAGGGGTTGCTCCGGGCCCAGGCGGGACCGCCGCCGTGTGCGTCCGTCGGCCGCGGGCCGGCCGGCGTGGCGGCCTCGAACAGCCCCCGTTGCCCGGCTGCGGCGGCCGGGGTGTGCGGGCCGCGCTGGTGTGGGAAGTGGGTCTCGCCGACGTCCGTGGGGGTGTCGGTCGGCAGGGGCTCGTCCGGGGTGAACTCCCTGTCGATGCGGTAGACCGCGCCTTCCGCGATGCGGGCCCGGCGGATCGCCGCCGCCCGGCCGTCTGCCGTGCGGCTGTCCAAGTCGGCCATCCGGGCGCGGAGTTCGGCGCAGCGGGCGGTGGCCCGTTCGTGGTCGTCGCGGGCCCAGGCCAGGTCGAGGCGGAGGGCGTCGGCCTCCTGCCGGGTGACGGCGGAGGCGAGCCTGCGGCCCAGTTCCGCCTGGCGTTCGGCGGCGTAGCGCTGCTCGCGGAGCATGACGTCGAGCCGGTCACCGAGGGCGTCCCGGCCGCCGGGCCGGGCGTCGTGGGCCGCGAGCGCCGCGCCGTGCAGCCCGCGGGCCCGTTCCTGCTCCTGGGCCGCGGCCCCCGCGCCGTACTCCGCGGCGAGGTCCTGCAGAAGCGCCTGCACCACGTCCCAGGGCGGCACTTCACGCCCCTCGAGACAGGCCCGCATCCCGTCGGGGTCGCGCTGCCAGAAGACGGCGCACCAGCCTCCGCCCTGGTCCAGGCGCGTCAGCAGGCCGTTCAGATAGTTCACGAACTCCCGTACCCGGCCCGGGAGTTGATCCACAGCCATCGCCCAACTCCTGCCAGACCGGAGCACTCCGGTCCGTTAGACAACACGAGCCGTGTTACAGGAGCGCTACGAGAAGTTTTCCGACGGGACGCAGAGTACGCCCTCCCTGTCGGAACGTGACGTGCGCGGGGTGGCTCTTGCCGGACTCACACCCTCACACCACGACCGGCGCGCAGGCCCCCGCGAGTTCGTCCATCGACAGGCCGAGCGCGCGGGCCAGCGCGGCGACCGTGAAGAAGGCCGGCGTCGGCGCCCGGCCCGTCTCGATCTTCCGCAGGGTCTCGGCGGAGATCCCGGCGTCCGCCGCGACGTCCGCCATGCTCCGTCCGCCGCGGGCCTCACGGAGCAGCCGCCCGAGCCGCTCGCCGCGTTCGCGTTCTTCGGGGGTGAGAGGGGTGCGCACCATGCCGTCATTCTAATACCGGTATAGTAATTGGCATGGTGGAGCTGAAGACAGACACATCGATCGACGCCATGTACGAGGCGGGGCAGGTGGTCGGACGTGCCCTGACGGCCGTACGGAACGCCGCCGACGTGGGCGTTTCCCTGCTGGAGCTGGACGAGGTGGCCCGGGAGGTGCTGCGGGAGGCAGGGGCGTCCTCCCCGTTCCTCGGCTACCGCCCCTCCTTCGCGCCCGTCCCCTTTCCGGCCGTCATCTGCGCGTCGGTGAACGACGCGATCGTGCACGGCATCCCGACCGGCTACCGGCTGCGCGACGGCGACCTGGTCTCCATCGACTGCGGCGCGGAACTGGGCGGCTGGGTCGGCGACTCGGCGACCAGTTTCGTGGTCGGCGAGCCGCGCCCGGCGGACGTACGGCTGATCGAGACGGCGGAGCGGGCACTGGCGGCGGCCGTCGAGGCGGCGGTGGTCGGCAATCGCATCGGCGACATCGCGCACGCGATCGGCTCGGTGTGCCGCGCGGCGGGCTACGGCATCCCGGACGGCTTCGGCGGACACGGCATCGGGCGCCGTATGCACGAGGACCCCGGGGTCCCGAACGAGGGCCGCCCGGGGCGTGGCCTGCCCCTGCGCCACGGCATGGCCCTCGCCATCGAGCCGATGCTCATCGCGGGCGGCCGGGACGACTACCACGCGGCGGCGGACGGCTGGACCCTGCGCACGAACGACGGCTCCCGCGCGGCCCATGTGGAGCACACGGTGGCGATCACGGACACCGGGCCGCGGATCCTCACCGCGCGGGAAGCTCTTTGAGGGAGCCGCCCACCGGTCCCGCCGACGCCGGACAGGTGCGTGCCGACTGCCGGGCCGTGCGCTCCGGCGGCGCTCTTTCCGGCTTTTGTGCGCGGTACGCGCCGGTCGGAGCGAGGCACAGATGGGAACGATTCTTCGCGCGCGCGTACGGCAAATCGCCAACAGCTGCACGCACTCCCGCCCGGCACGTGCGCCGACGTCAGACCAGAGGTATCTGCGTTTTCGTACCGTCATACTTTCACGCTGCGCCTTGCCTCTTCCTCACGTTTCGCAGCTAGCTGGTGCTGCGCCCGCTGCCCACCCGGGGAGTGGGACTCCACCCGCAGTGAGGAGTAGTCATGAAGAAGGCATACGAAGCGCCGACGCTCGTCCGGCTCGGTACGTTCCGCAAGGAGACAGGGCTCCTGGCACGCCACGGCAACGACCGGCTGATCCTGAGCAAGAACTGACGGGCGACGGCACTGACCCGACGTCATGACTGAACTGCACGAAAGTGCGGGGACGGGCCCCGGCGACGCGGACTTCGCGGTCTTCACCGACTGCGCGGACGCGGCCGCCGTGGCCCGCTCCTTCGCCCCGCCCGGCCGCCGCACCCTCACCCACGCGTCGGGCCGGCCCTGGCTCGTCGGCCACTGGCACGACGAGGAGATCGTCACGGCGAGCGCCGGTGACGCCGCCCTCGCCGTCATCGGCTGCTGTCCCGTCGAGGCGGACGTACTGCGGCGCAGGGCCGCGCGGCTGACGGACCTCGCCGAGCTCGACGCGCTGGCCCGCTCGCTCCCCGGCAGCTTCCATCTCGTCGCCGCCCTCGACGGACAGGTCCGGGTGCAGGGCACCGCCTCGGGCCTCAGGCTGGTCTTCCACGCGGAGATCGACGGCGTACGGGTGGCCGCGAGCCGCGCCGACACGCTCGCCGCCGCGCTCGGCCTCGACCCCGACCCGCGGGAACTGGCCGTCCGGCTGCTGTGGCCGGCCCCTTACCCCCTGTTCGAGACCTCGCTGTGGCCCCCGGTCACCGCCGTGCCCCCGCACGACGCCGTGATCGTCGCCGCGGACGGGCGCTCCGCACGGCACACCCGCTGGTGGACCCCGCCGGAGCCGGTCCGTTCCCTCGCCGAGACGGCGCCGCTCATCCGAACGGCGCTGCGGGAGGCCGTCGACGCCCGGACCCGGCAGGGCGGTGTGGTCAGCTGCGATCTGTCCGGCGGCCTCGACTCCACCTCCGTCTGCTTTCTCGCCGACCGCTCCCCCGCCCGCGTGGTGGCCAGCACCTGGCCGGGCCGCGATCCCGCGGACACCGACCTGTACTGGGCCGAGCTGGCCGCGGGGCACCTCCCGGGCGTCGAGCACGTCGTCTGGGACGCGGACGCCTCGCCGCTGGTCTACGAGGACCTGCTCGGCATCGACGACCTCCTCGACGAACCCACCATCGGTGTCATGGACCGCTCCCGGGCCCGGCACCACCTGCCCGCCCTCGCCGCACGCGGCAGCCGGGTGCATCTGACCGGCATCGGCGGTGACCACGTGGCCTGGTGCTCCGAGGCCTACTACCACCGGCTGGTGCGCACCCGTCCGCTGTTCGCCCTGCGGCAGCTGCGCGGGACACGGGCCCTGCGGCACTGGCCACTCGGCGGTACGGTCCGCGCCCTCGCGGACTCCCGGCCGTACGGCAGGTGGCTCGCCGACGCGGCCGGCCGGCTGCGCGACCCGTCGCCCTCCTCCGTGTCCTGCGGGCTCGGCTGGGGCATGGCACCGCGGCTTTTCGGCTGGGTGACACCGGACGCCGAGCGCCTGGCGCGCCGGGCGCTGCTCGACGCCGCCGCGACAGTGGCACCGCTGCATCCGGACCGGGGGATGCACACGGACCTGGAGCAGATCCGCTCGACCACCCGCATCATCCGCCAGTGGGACCGGATGGCGGCCCGCGCCGGTCTGCCGATGGCCCACCCGTTCCTCGACGACCGCGTCATCGAGGCGTGTCTCGCCGTACGGCCCGGTGAACGCGTCACCCCGTGGGCGTACAAGCCGGTGCTGACCGCCGCGATGCGCGGCCTGGTGCCCGAGGAGTGTCTGCGGCGCACCACCAAGGCCGCGGCCTCGATGGACGCCGCCAACGGGCTGCGCGCACACCGCGCCGACCTGCTGGCGTTGTGGGAGGACTCCCGGCTGGAAGGTCTCGGCCTGGTGGACGGCGCCCAGCTGCGCGACCTCGCCCGGCGGCCCGCCTCCCCCGGCCTGTCCGACGCCATCCTCTACTCCACGATCGCCGCCGAGGTGTGGCTGCGCGGGCTCCGCCGCAGCCGTGCCACCCATTCCTGAGAACCCCACCGCGTCAGAAAGGCGAGCGCATGCCCTTGCGGTTCGACGCACACATCTCCACGGCCGAGACCGACTACGGCACCGTCCTGCTGGACGAACGGGCCGGTACCTACTGGGAGTTGAACCCGACCGCCACCCTGGTGGTCCGCACGCTGCTGAACGGCGGCGAGGAGGCGGACGCTGCCGCCGCACTGGTCCGTGAGTTCGACATCGACGGGGCGCAGGCCCTGCAGGACGTCGAGGTGCTGGTCGGCCACCTGCGCGAGGCCGGGCTGGCCTCATGACGACACCCAGCGCGCTGGAGCGCCCCACCGGTGTGTCCCCGGGCCTGCGCCTGGCCGCCCGCCTCGTGCTGCTCCCCGCCGTCGTGCTCGCCCTGCTGCCGCCCCGCCGCATCCGTGCCGTCCTGGGTGTCCTGCGCCGCGGGGCGACGCCCGCCACCACCCCGCAGGCCCAGACCGCCCGGGACGCCATGTGCGCCGTCAGCCTGCGCTGCACCGGGCCGAAGGGGTGCCTGCCGCGCTCGCTGGGGGCCGCGCTGCTGTGCCGGCTCCGGGGGACGTGGCCCACATGGTGTGCCGGAGTCCGTGTCGTCCCGCCCTTCACCGCGCACGCCTGGATCGAGGCGGAGGGCCGCCCCGTCGGCGAGGGCGTACCGGACGACTACTTCGCCCGGCTGGTGTCCGTCGAGCCGACGCACCGGTGAGCGCCGGTACGTCGCCGGACGAGCCCCCTGGCGAGGACCGGTCGACCCGCGCGGCCGTGGCCACGCTGTTCCGGCTCACCGGCGGGCACCGGGCCGCCGTGGCCGCGGCCACCGCTCTGACACTGGCCGGCTCCGCCCTGGGCCTGGCGCAGCCGCTCGTGGCCCGGCAGGCCGTGGACGCGAGCGGCCGCGGACAGGTCCTCTGGCCACTGCTGGCACTGCTCGGCGTGCTGTTCCTCGTCGAAGCGGCCATCGGGTCCGTCGGGCGCTTCCTGCTGGAGCGGATGGGCGAGGGTGTCGTACGGCAGCTCCGCATGGGCCTGGTCGGACGTCTGCTCCGGCTGGAGATGCGGGAGTACGACCGGCACCGCAGCGGCGATCTCGTCTCCCGGGTCACCGCGGACACGACCCTGTTGCGCGAGGTCGTGTCACAGGCGCTCGTCGACCTGGTGACCGGAAGCCTCGTCGCCGCCGGGGCACTGGTCCTGATGGCGTGGCTCGACCCGCTGCTGCTGCTTCTGGTCGCGCTCACCGTGGCCGTGGCGGCAGCCGTGGTCGCCTCGCTGCTCCAGGGCATCCGGCGCGCCTCCGAGCGTATGCAGGACTCGGTCGGCGCCGTCGCCGCGGACCTGGAACGGGCGCTGGGGGCCCTGCCGATGGTCCGGGTGCACCGCGCCGAGGACCGCGAGGCGGCCCGCATCGGGGCCAGGGTCGAGGAGGCGTACGAGGCCGGAGTGAGCACCGCGCGGCTCGCGTCCGTCATGAGTCCCGCCGTCGAACTCGCCGTCCAGGGCTCCTTCCTCGTCGTCCTCGTCGTCGGGGGCCTGCGCGTCGGCGGTCACGCCGGCTCGCTCGGAGATCTCGTCGCGTTCCTGCTGTACGCCTCGTACCTGGTCATGCCGCTGTCCTCCGTCTTCCATGCGGTGGGACTGATCCAGCGCGGCATGGGCGCCCACCGGCGCGTCGACCAGGCTCTGCGCCTTCCCACGGAGCGCACGGACCCGCCGCTCGCGCAGGGCCGCCCCCGGCCGGTCGCATCCGCGGCCCCCGGCTCGCCCGCGCTCGCGCTGCACGACGTCCGGTTCGGTTACGCTCCGGGCCGCCAGGTGCTGTCCGGGGTCTCCTTCACCGTGCCCCACCACCGGCATGTGGCCCTCGTGGGTCCCTCGGGCGCCGGCAAGAGCACCGTCTTCGCGCTCGTCGCGCGGTTCTACGAACCGGATTCGGGAACCGTGCTGTTCGACGGGCGCCCAGCCGCCGAGCTCGGCCGCGACGCCTGCCGTCGGCGCATCGCCGTGGTCGACCAGAACACCCATGTCGTCCACGGCACCCTGCGGGAGAACATCACCTACGCCGTCCCCGACGCCCCGGCGGCCGAGGTGCGGCGGGTCCTCGCGCTGGCCCGGCTGGAGGAACTCGTCGACCGGCTGCCCGGCGGCCTGGACGCCGTCATCGGTGAACGCGGCAGCACCCTCTCGGGCGGCGAACGCCAACGCGTCGCCCTGGCCCGCGCCCTGCTCGCCCGCCCCGCGCTGCTCCTGCTGGACGAGCCCACCTCGCATCTCGACGCGATCAACGAAGCCGCGCTGACCGGCGTGATGAAGGAGATCGCCCAGGAATGCGCCCTGTTGGTCATCGCCCACCGCCTCTCCACCGTGCAGCACGCCGACCGCATCGTCGTGCTCCACGAGGGCCGCAGCGTCGCCGCCGGTGACCACGAGGAACTGCTCGCCCACAACGCCCTGTACCGCGACCTGGCCACAAGCCAGATGCTGCGCCCCGGCGCACCGTCCACCGATCGTGCGGGCCGTCGGACGAACGGCTGAGGAAGACGTACCGTGCGGGCGCTGGAGGTGCCCCGGCCCACCCTTCGTGCGAAGGTGTTCTACGGGCGTGCGCCAGGGTGTAACCGGCTCCCACCCGGGTTACCCGACTGCGGCACGTCGATCAGCGAGGGCGTCCCGGGCCCCGCAGGGACGCCGGATGGGAAGGCCATGACCAGCGGCTTCAGCAGCCCCGAGGGCTACGACCCCTTCGGAGAATTCCTCGCCCGCTTCTTCGGCGGCCCGCGCCCGGGCCCCCGGCAGATCGACATCGGGAGGCTGCTCAGTCAGCCCGCCCGGGAACTGGTCCGCGGGGCCGCCCAGTACGCGGCCGAGCACGGCAGCCGGGACCTGGACACCCAGCATCTGCTGCGGGCCGCCCTGGCCAGCGAGCCGACCCGGAGTCTGCTCAGCCGGGCCGGCGCCGATCCCGACTCGCTGGCGTCGGAGATCGACGAACGCTCCGGCCCGGTCCAGCACACGGCGGAGGAGGCGCCGCCGCCCACTTCGCTCTCCCTCACCCCGGCCGTCAAACGGGCCCTGCTCGACGCCCACGACCTGGCGCGGGCCAGCGGCGCCGGTTACATCGGCCCCGAGCACGTGCTCAGCGCCCTGGCCGCGAACCCCGACTCGGCGGCCGGTCACATCCTCAACTCGGCCCGTTTCGCGCCCACCGGACTGCCGCCCGAGGCGCCGGACGCCACGCAGACCCGTACCGAGCACGCGCGCGCCACCGGCACGCCCACCCTGGACAAGTACGGCCGCGACCTCACCGAACTGGCCCGCGAGGGCCGTATCGACCCGGTGATCGGCCGCGAGGACGAGATCGAGCAGACCATCGAGGTGCTGTCGCGGCGCGGCAAGAACAACCCGGTGCTGATCGGTGACGCGGGCGTCGGAAAGACCGCCATCGTGGAGGGTCTCGCCCAGCGCATCGCCGACGGCGACGTCCCCGACGTACTGATCGGGCGGCGGGTGGTCGCCCTGGACCTCACCGGCGTGGTCGCGGGCACCCGCTACCGCGGTGACTTCGAGGAACGCCTCAACAACATCGTCGGCGAAATCCGCACCCACTCCGACCAGTTGATCGTCTTCATCGACGAGCTGCACACGGTGGTCGGCGCCGGCGGAGGCGGTGAGGGCGGGGCGCTGGACGCCGGAAACATCCTCAAGCCGGCTCTGGCCCGCGGCGAGCTCCACATCGTCGGCGCCACCACGCTGGAGGAGTTCCGCCGGATCGAGAAGGACGCGGCACTGGCCCGCCGCTTCCAGCCGATCCTGGTGCCCGAACCCTCCGTACCGGACACGATCGAGATCCTGCGCGGTCTGCGCGACCGCTACGAGGCCCACCACCAGGTCCGCTACACCGACGAGGCCCTGGTGGCCGCCGTGGAGCTGTCCGACCGCTATCTCACCGACCGCCGCCTGCCCGACAAGGCCATCGACCTCATCGACCAGGCCGGCGCGCGGGTACGGCTGCGGGCCCGCACGAAGGGCACCGACGTACGGGCCCTGGAGCGCGAGGTCGAGCAGCTGACCCGCGACAAGGACCAGGCGGTCGCCGACGAGCAGTACGAGCAGGCGACCCAGCTGCGCGACCGGATCGTCGAGTTGAAGAAGCGCATCGCGGACACCACGGGCGGCGACGAGGCCGACGAGGGACAGCTGGAGGTGACCGCCGAGGCGATCGCCGAGGTGGTGTCCCGGCAGACGGGCATCCCGGTGGCCAGCCTCACCCAGGAGGAGAAGGAGAAGCTGCTCGGCCTGGAGGAGCACCTCCACAAGCGGGTCGTCGGACAGGAGGAGGCCGTCGCCGTGGTCGCCGAGGCCGTCATGCGCTCCCGCGCCGGACTCGCCAGCCCCGACCGACCGATCGGCAGCTTCCTCTTCCTCGGCCCGACCGGTGTCGGCAAGACGGAACTGGCCCGCGCCCTCGCGGAGGCCCTCTTCGGCAGCGAGGAGCGCATGGTCCGCCTGGACATGAGCGAGTACCAGGAACGCCACACCGTCAGCCGCCTGGTCGGCGCCCCGCCCGGCTATGTGGGCCACGAGGAGGCGGGCCAGCTCACCGAGGTCGTCCGCCGCCACCCGTACTCGCTCCTGCTCCTCGACGAGGTGGAGAAGGCGCACCCGGACGTCTTCAACATCCTGCTCCAGGTCCTCGACGACGGCCGTCTCACGGACTCCCAGGGCCGCACCGTCGACTTCACCAACACCGTCATCGTGATGACCAGCAACCTCGGCTCCGAGGCGATCACCCGGCGCGGCGCCGGCATCGGCTTCGGGGCGGGCGGTGCCGACGCCGACGAGGAGGCTCGGCGCGAACAGATCCTGCGCCCGCTGCGCGAGCACTTCCGCCCCGAGTTCCTCAACCGCATCGACGAGATCGTCGTCTTCCGCCAGCTCACCGGCGACCAACTGCGGCAGATCACCGACCTGCTGCTGGAGAAGACCCGCCGCCTGCTGCAGGCGCAGGGCGTCACGGTCGAGTTCACGGACCCCGCCGTCGACTGGCTCGCCGAACGCGGCTACCAGCCCGAATACGGCGCCCGCCCCCTGCGCCGCACCATCCAGCGCGAGGTCGACAACCAGCTGTCGCGCCTGCTGCTGGACGGCCGGGTGGCGGAGGGCGGCCGCGTGACGGTCGATGTCGAGGACGGCAGGCTGGCCTTCCAGACGGAGGACCTGCCGATCGCCCCAGAGTTGTGAGGGCCGGCTCTAAGGCGCAGGATCCACCACCTGTGCCGATCCCCCACCTCGCCGTACAGTCTCAGCCGCCGCCAGCCACTTCCCACCGGGCAACCGCTGCACACCCGTGGCCGCCCCGATCTCCGGGTTCAACTTGAACGAGTGCCCAATGGCCTCAAGCTGCGCCCGCACACTCCCGGCACCGGTGTCGTTGTACAGCGCGGGCTCCAGCTCGGTCTGCGCGGCATTGCGCTGACTGGCCCGCGGCGCCGCGATCGCGTCGACCAGCGGCAGATGACGGTCGAGGAACTCGGTCAGCACCTGAAGCACGGTCGTGATGATCGTCGCCCCACCGGGCGAACCGACCGCCACCACCGGCTTGTTGTGCTTGTCGAGCACGATCGTCGGCGAGATCGACGACCGCGGCCGCTTGCCCGGCCCCGGCAGGTTCGGGTCGTGCACGGCCGGGTTCGCCGGGGTGAACGAGAAGTCCGTCAGCTCGTTGTTGAGGATGAACCCGCGCCCGGGCACGGTGATCGCGCTGCCGCCGGTCTGCTCGATGGTGAGCGTGTAGGAGACGACGTTGCCCCACTTGTCGGCCACGGTCAGATGGGTGGTGTTCTCACCCTCGTACGTCGTCGGGGCCGCCGTACCGCCGGAGGCGCACGCCGCCGGGTTGCGCGGATCCCCGGGCGCCACCGGGCTGGTGAGCACCGCGTCGTCCTTGATGAGGCACGCGCGCGAGTCGGCGTACTTCTGCGAGAGCAGTTCCGTCGTCGGTACGTCCTCGAAGGCGGGGTCGCCGACCCAGCGCCCGCGGTCCGCGAACGCGATCCGGCCGGCCTCGATGTAGTGGTGCAGGTACTGGACCTCGCTCGCCTTCGAAAGGTCCGTGTTCTCCAGGATGTTGAGGGCTTCGCCGACGGTCGTGCCGCCGGAGGAGGAGGGCGCGATGGAGTAGACGCCGAGTCCGCGGTACGAGGTCTTCGTGGGCGCCTGGAGCTTGGCGCGGTAGGCCGCGAGGTCCTTGTCGGACAGCTTGCCCGGGCGGGCGTTCCAGCCCGAACTCGGGTCCACCGGCGGGTGGTTCACCGTGCGGACGATGTCGTCGCCGAGGTCGCCGTGGTAGATGGTGCCGACGCCCTTCTTGCCCAACTCCTCGTAGGTCTTGGCAAGTTCGGGGTTCTTGAAGGTGGAGCCGACCACCGGGAGCTGCCCGCCCGGCAGGAACAGCTTGGCCGTGTCCGGGAAGTAGCGGAACCGGTTCTCGTTGGAGGCGGTCTGCGCGCGGAAGGTGTCGTCGACGGTGAAGCCGTCGCGGGCGATCCGCTCGGCGGGCGCCAGCACCGTGCCGAGTCTTCTGCTGCCCCAGTGGTCGAGCGCGGTCTGCCAGGTGGCGGGCGTGCCCGGAGTGCCGACGCTCAGTCCGCTGCTGACGGCGTCGGCGAAGGCGAGGGGTTTGCCGTTCTCCACGAAGAGGTTGGAGTCGGCGGTCAGGGGCGCGGTCTCGCGGCCGTCGATCGTGTGTACCGTACGGGACTTGGCGTCGTAGTAGACGAAGTAGCCGCCTCCGCCGACCCCGGAGGAATAGGGCTCGGTGACGCCGAGCGCGGCCGCGGTGGCGACGGCCGCGTCGACCGCGTTGCCGCCCTTCCTCAGGACCTCGATGCCGGCGGCGGAGGCGTCCGCGTCGACACTGGCTACGGCGCCGCCGTAGCCGACGGCGACGGGCACCTTCTGCGGTGTCGTGGCGGCGGTCGGCGGTGCTGCCGCCCCCACCGACACCACGGCGGCCGAGACCGCAAGGACCGAGAGTTTCCGCGCGACAGGGCGACGCATCCGTACCTCCAGTCAGGGGCGTCCGCGCAGCGTAACCGCATCATCCTGGGCCCCAACACCCCCATTCCGGCAGCTGTCATACGAATGCCACGGATCGAACACCGGTACGTACCAGCCATGTCGGCCCGCTAGCATGCGCGCCCATGAATGACGACGTGCGCAACATCGTCCTGGGCGTGGTCGCGGCGGGCATCAGTGCCGCGCTCGGCTGGCTGGCCCGTACCTATCTGTGGAAGCGGAAGCTCCGCCGCAAGCAGGCATTCTTCGGGCTGCCCGACCACTCCGAGTCGCTGCTCGTCGTCAACCGCGACGCCGGCAGCCCCGACCTCGCGGTGCACCGCTACGACGTGTTCGCGCTCCTGGAACTGGCCGCCCTCATCAAGGACTGCGGCGCGCACGCCGAGGTGATCACCCAGGACGCGGCGCGGCAGGGCTTCGGCGAGCGGACCGAGTTCTGTGTCGGAGGACCGGGCTCGAACCGGCGCATGGCGGCCCACCTGCACGCCCTGCTGCCCGGGGTGCGGGTGAACACGGACCCGGAGCCGGGCCCGGACCGGCTGGCCTTCCAGATCGGCAGCGAGCGCTACCGCATGGAGAAGGGCCTGTCCGAATATGTGCTGCTGGCGCGGCTGACGGCGGGACAGCCCGGCCTGACCCGCCCCGTCTTCCTGTTCAGCGGCCAGACCGCGATCACCAACCAGGCGGCGACCCGCTATCTCGCCCGCAACCACGAGCGCCTGGCCCGCAAGTACGGCAACAACACGTTCGTCCTGCTGCTGAAGGTGGTCAACTCACAGGCGTACGGCCCGGACGTCGCCGAGCTCGTCGCGGACGTGACCCGCGCGGCACAGGCACCCCTGCCGGCGCCCGCCGCTCCCCGTAACTCCCACCGCGCCTCCTGAATTCATTCACACGACAACAATCGTTACTGGCACGTAACTTACCGACGGGTTACCTCCGGTAAAGGGGCGAGGTTACCGTCTGGTCACTTTGCACTGACACGAGTGAGGAGTGACCCCGTGGGAACCCATCGCAAGGCCCTGCGCACGACCGCCGTGGGCGCCGTCTCCGCGACTCTGATCGCCGGTAGCGCCCTCGGGCTCGCCCCCGCCGCACAGGCCGCGGACGCCGTCCGCTTCGTCGACATCACCGGTGACGGCGGCACCGTCCTCAAGGCCAACGTCCTCATGCCCGCGGGCGCCGACGGCACCCGGCGCTACCCGCTGCTCGTACTCCCCACGAGCTGGGGCCTGCCCCAGGTCGAGTACCTCGCCCAGGCCCAGAAGCTGGCCGACTCCGGTTACATCGTGGTCAGTTACAACGTGCGGGGCTTCTGGCAGTCCGGCGGAGAGATAGAAGTGGCAGGACCTCCGGACATAGCCGACACGTCCAAGGTCATCGACTGGGCGCTCGCCAACACCCCGACGGACTCCGCCCACATCGGCGTGGCGGGGGTCTCGTACGGCGCCGGGATCAGCCTGATCGCCGCCGCGCACGACAAGCGGATCAAGGCGGTCGCCGCCCTCAGCGGCTGGGCCGACCTGATCGACTCGATCTACTCCGGCCGCACCCAGCACGCCCAGGCCGCGGCCGTGCTCGACGGCGCGAGCCTGGTCACCGGCCGGCAGAGCCCCGAAGTCCGGCAGATCTTCGACAACTTCTACGCCTCCAACCTGTCCAAGGAACAGGAGATGATCAATTGGGGGAAGAAACGTTCGGCCGCAACATACGTGGATCAACTCAACAAGAACGGCCCCGCGGTCATGATGGCCAACGCCTGGGGCGACACGGTCTTCGCGCCCAACCAGTACGCGGACTTCTACGAGAAGCTCACCGGCCCGAAGAGACTGGAGTTCCGGCCCGGCGACCACGCGACCGCCGAGCTCACCGGCCTGTTCGGACTGCCCAACGATGTGTGGACGGACACCGAGCGCTGGTTCGACCACTACCTCAAGGGTGAGGACAACGGCATCAACCGCGAGGAGCCGGTGCAGCTGAAGTCCCGTTCCACGGGCGGCTACGAGGGCTACCCGGACTGGAAGTCGATCGCCGCGACCGAGCGGAAGATCGCCCTCGCCGGCACGACCACGATCCACACGAACGTCGACTCGGGGGCCGACGGCGGGATCGTCTTCCTGTCGAGCATCCTCGACCAGATCGCCCAGCTGCCCCCGATGGCCTCGATCCCCCTGCTCCCCCGCCGCTGGGCCGCCGTCTGGCAGTCGGAGAAATACGCCGCCGCCCAGCAGATCCGCGGTACGGCCGAGTTGCACACCACGGTCACCCCGACCAAGGAGAGCGGCACCCTCGTCGCCTATCTCTACGACGTGGGGCCGCTCGGCCTCGGCAAGCTGGTCAGCAACGCGCCGTACACCTTCCACGGGCGCGAGCCCGGAAAGCCGTTCGGTCTCGACCTGGATCTGTTCTCCACGGCCTACGACGTCCCGGCAGGGCACCGGCTGGCCCTGGTCGTCGACACGGTCGACCCGCTCTACATCGAGCACAACCCGTCCGGCGCTCAGCTGACCTTCTCCTCGCCGGCGAACGACCCGTCGTACGTGTCGATTCCGCTGCGCGAGCAGTGATCTCCGGCTGCCGCCGGCCGGGCATGGCTCTGTCGCTCAGTGCTTGAGGATCTTGGACAGGAAGTCTTTGGCGCGCTCGCTGTGCGGGTCGGTGAAGAACTCCTCCGGGGCGCGGTCCTCGATGATGCGGCCGTCGGACATGAAGACGACGCGGCCCGCGGCAGAACGGGCGAAGCCCATCTCGTGGGTGACGACGACCATCGTCATACCGTCGCGGGCCAGCTGCCGCATGACATCGAGGACCTCGTTGATCATTTCGGGGTCCAGGGCGGAGGTGGGCTCGTCGAACAGGAGCGCCTTGGGCTCCATGGCGAGGGCGCGGGCGATGGCCACCCTCCCCCAGTGCCTGAAGGGCCCGGGAGGTACCCCCAGCTGCTGGCCGCCGGAGAGCTGCGCGGGGAACTTGGGTGCCTGGTCGGCGAGTCCGACGCGGTCGAGAAGCCGGCGGGAGCGAGCGTCGGCTTCCTCCTTCTTGCGTCCGCGGACCTTGATCTGCCCCAGCGAGACGTTCTGCAGGACGGTCTTGTGGGCGAACAGGTTGAACGACTGGAAGACCATGCCGACGTCGGCGCGGAGCCGCGCGAGGGCCTTGCCCTCCTCGGACAGCGGCTGCCCGTCGAGCAGGATGGTGCCGGACCGGACGGTCCCCAGCCGGTTGATCGTCCTGCACGGTGTCGACTTTCCCGACCCGGACGGGCCGATGACCACGACCACCTCCCCCTTGCCGACGGTGAGGTCGATGTCCTGCAGGGCATGCAACTCCCCGTAGTACTTGTTGACGTCATGCAGCTCGATCAGTGGATCGACGGCCATTCGCAGCCCTACTCACTCTCAGCTGTGTCGTGGTTGCCGCAAACTATCCGGACGCGAGTTGACTTACGTCACGACACGCACTTTTCGGGCATAAGCCGTATTTACGTCGATCTTAGGTCGGGCGCTCCGCTCAGGTCTCCGCGACCTCGGCGTACAGCTGCGAGAGCTCGGGCGCCCCGCTGGCCGCCCACTCGTGGCCGGAGGTCACGACGTCGAACTCGCGGCCCGAGGCGAGCCGTACGACGGGCTGGCCGTCCGGCCAGATCTCCCAGGCCGCTCCGGGCACGGTGCGCACGATGACGGTGCCGAGATAGAGCCCGGCGTCGTTGCCGAGCCAGTGCAGCACCTCGGGGTCGTCCCGCCAGCGCGGCAGCAGCTGGTCGAGCGCCTCCAACGAGGCTGCGGAATCGTCGAGTTGGACGCCCTCCTGGGACGCCTGCGAGCGGAGCAGTTCGCACTCGGAGAGAAGTTCGGCGATGCCCTCCGGGTCGGGGATGCCGTGCTTCTCATGCCGGTGGCCCAGAAAAGGGATCTTCATACCCCCAGCGTGTCATTCGCACCGGCGTGCGCACCACAGGCGCGCGGGCGGTCACTTCGGGGCGATTTCGCGTCCACTTCGTGCATGGCGCGTTGACGGGTCCCTCACGTCTCTCTAGCTTCGCGATGCGTCTTTCGTCCCACCGGTGAGCGGGAGGAGTCGGCCGTGCGTCGACGTGTGCGGGGATTCGCGGTTGCCATCGTCTCGTTCGCCTTCCTGGCACCTGCCGTGTCGGCACGGGCCACAGCCGAGGGGGCACAACCACAGCCGCTGGAGCGGCTCTTCGACAACGTTGCCGTCAGCGACGACGCCCGTCCGGAACTGGCGAACCTCGACGGCTACGGGGGCTCCCTGTCGGCACAGGACCTGACCGCCGCGGGCTGGACGCCCGGACGCGCCCTCACCTTGCAGGGAGCCCGGCTGACCTGGCCGCGGCGGCTGCCGGGCGAGCGGGACAACGTGGTCGCCGCCGGACAGTCCGTGCGCGTGGGCGGACGCGGCGACGCGCTCGCCTTCCTGGTGGCGGGCACGGGCGGGGCCGGAGCGAGCGGCACGGGCTCGGTCGCGTACCGGGACGGCACCCGCTCCTCGTACGACCTGACCGCTCCCGACTGGCGCGCCGGACCGCTCGCCACGAAGGCGGTGGCGCTGCCGCACATCAACACACCCGGCGGCCGGCTCGCCGAGCAGGCACGGCTGTACGTGGTGACCGTGCCGCTGGTCCGGGGGCTCCAGGTGGCCTCCGTGCAGCTGCCGCGCGCCGCCGGTCTGCATGTCTTCGCGCTGGCCGTGCGGTCCTCCGGCGCGGGCTGGAGTGGCAGTTGGGCGGCCGCGACCTCCGGTGTCCGGGCCGTGGGGCCGTGGAGTGACCGGACGGTACGGCTGGTGGTGCACACGTCGGTGGGCGGATCGCGGATGCGGCTGCGGCTCGACAACACCTTCGCGGCGGCGCCGGTACGGATCGGCGGCGCGACGGTGGCCGTGCAGAAGGAGGGGGCCACGGCGCGGGGCGTGCCGGTGCCGCTGTCGTTCCGGGGGGCGAGGGGGACGGAGATCCCGGCCGGGGCCCAGGCGTTCAGCGATCCACTGGGCTTCGTGGTGCCCTCGGACGCGAATCTCCTGGTCAGTTTCCATCTGCCCGGGCCGGTGGCGGCGGCACCCGTCCACCAGCTCGCGGTGCAGCGCTCGTATGTGAGCACGGCGGGCGACCATACGGCGGAGGGCTCCGGGACGGCGTACACCACGACCCTGACCAGGTGGCCGCTGCTGACCGGTGTGGACGTGGGCGGTGGGCCGGGGTCGGTGGTGCTGCTCGGCGACTCGATCACCGACGGGGACAGATCCACGACGGATGCGAACCGGCGGTGGCCCGATGTGCTGGCCGCACGGCTGCTGAAGCAGCGTGCGGTCCCGCGCTACGGGGTGCTCAACCAGGGGATCTCCGGGAACCGTGTGGTCACCGACCGGTATCCCGGTGACGGGGTCTCCACGGACGGGGCCGGGGTCAGCGCCCTGCACCGGTTCGACCGCGATGTCCTCGCCCAGACCTCGGTGCGTACGGCGGTCGTCTTCGAGGGCGTGAACGACCTGCGGGGGCTGACGACGGCGCAGCAGATCGTCGCCGGGTTGCGGGAGATCGCGGACCGGGGGCATGCACGGGGCCTGCGGATGCTGGCCGGCACGATCCTGCCCTGCGAGGGCGAGGTGCGGTGCACCGCTGCCGTCGAGGCGGAGCGCTCCGCGGTGAACGCGTGGATCCGGGGCTCCGGGGTGTTCGACGCGGTGCTCGACTTCGATGCGGTGGTGCGGGATCCGCGGCAGCCGGGGCGGATGCTGCCCGCTTATGACAGTGGGGATCATCTGCATCCGGGGGATGCGGGGCTCGCCGCGATGGCCCGATCCGTGGATCTGCGCGCTCTGGTGCCGTGACCGTCCCGGGGGCTGCGCCCCCGGACCCCGCTTCGGCCTGAACGGCCTCGTCCTCAAACGCCGGACGGGCTGATGTGGCTGCGCCCGGCATGCGCAGAGCGGCGCCTACACGTCCACGTCCACCACCACCGGCGCATGGTCCGATGCGCCCTTGCCCTTGCGTTCCTCGCGGTCCACGTAGGCGTCGGTGACCGCCTCGGCGAAGGGGGCGTTGCCGTAGACCAGGTCGATGCGCATGCCGCGGTTCTTGGGGAAGCAGAGTTGGCGGTAGTCCCAGTAGGTGAAGGGGTGCTCGTACTTGAGGGGGCGGGGGACCACGTCCGAGAGGCCGGCCTCGCGCAGGGACGCCAGGGCCGCACGCTCGGCGGGGGTGACGTGGGTGAGGCCCTCGAAGGCGGCCACGTCGTAGACGTCGTCGTCCGTCGGGGCCACGTTGTAGTCGCCGAGCACGGCGAACGGGCGGCTTCCGGCCGCGTCGCCGGCGACGGCGGCCTTGAGGGCCTCGAACCACTGGAGCTTGTAGGCGTAGTGGGGGTGGTCCACCTCGCGGCCGTTCGGCACGTACACCGACCAGACGCGGACCGGGCCGCAGGTCGCCGAGATGGCTCGGGGCTCCGGGGCGCCGTCGTATCCGGGATCGCCGGGCAGGCCCTTGACCACTTCCTTGAGGCCTACGCGGGAGAGCACCGCCACGCCGTTCCACCGGCCGGTCGCGTGCACCGCCGCTTCGTAGCCGAGGTCGCGCAGTGCGTCGAACGGGAACTGCTCCTCGGCCAGCTTGGCCTCCTGGAGGCAGAGCACGTCCGTGCCGCTGCTCTCCAGCCAGGCCAGGAGCCTCGGCAGGCGGGCGGTGATCGAGTTCACGTTCCAGGTCGCAATGCGCATGCCTCACAACCTACCGGGCCGGTCTGACAACGCGGCCGGCCCGCCCGCCGTCCCTGGGCCCGGGCTCAGACCTCCGCCGACTCGCCCGGGGTCAGGCGCAGGTGGTCGGAGCCGCCGAGAGCGCCGATCTGGCGGTCGTAGATCGGGCGGGCGAGGTCCGTGAGGAGGGCGTCGTGGATGTCGTAGGCACGCTGCGGTTTGACCTCGCGGACGTACTCGATGACCTCGGCGATCTTGTTCCAGGGGGCCATGACCGGGAGCATCAGCGTCTCGACCGGGTGGTCGGGGACGGTGAGGGCGTCGCCGGGGTGGAAGACCTTGCCGCCGTCGACGAGGTAACCGACGTTGGTGATGCGCGGAATGTCCGGGTGGATGACCGCGTGCAGCTCGCCGTGGACCTGAATGTCGAAGCCCGCGGCGGTGAACGTGTCGCCGTGGCCGACGGTGTGCACGCGGCCCGGGAAGGCGGCGGAGATCTGTTCCGCGACCGAGGCGAGGGTCCAGATCTCGGCCGCCGGATTCGCCTCCATGGCCGCCCGCAGCCGGCCCTCGTCGAAGTGGTCGGGGTGCTCGTGCGTGACGAGGATCGCATCCGCGCCGAGGGCGGCGTCCTGCTCGCTGAACCCGCCGGGGTCGAGGACGAGCGTGCGCCCGTCCTTCTCGAGACGGACGCAGGCATGCGACTTCTTCGTGAGCTTCATGGCTCCCATCCTGCCCCCTTCACGGGAGGGTCGGGCAGCTGAGCCGGGTGCTCTCGCTGCCCGGTTGACGATCAGCCGGTGTCAGTCGGTGGGGGTCGTTTCCTCCCTTATGACCTGCTGGGCAACCCTGAACGCGCTGTTCGCCGCCGGCAGTCCGCAGTAGACGGCCGACTGCATCAGCACTTCCTTGATCTCGCTCGGGGTGAGGCCGTTGCGCAGGGCGGCGCGGGTGTGGACGGCGAGCTCCTCCAGATGGCCGCCCGCGACCAGGGCGGCCAGGGTCACACAGCTGCGGGCACGCCGGTCGAGACCGGGCCGGTCCCATATCTCGCCCCACGCATACCGGGTGACGAACTCCTGGAAGTCCCCGGAGAACTCGTCCGCCTGCGCCAGCACCCGGTCGACGTGTGCGTCGCCGAGCACCTCGCGGCGCACCTTGATGCCCGTGTCGTGGGGGTCGGGACGCCCGTTCACCGGCGGGGGCACGACCGCGGCGGGGGCTATCTCGGCGATCGGTGCGAGCTGGTGGGGCCGCGGGGACGGGGAGAGTGCGGGCTTGGCGGGCATGGCCGGGATGGCTGTCTGCCCCGTGGACGACTCGACGTAGCCGGGCTGCCAGGCGGTGGAGAAGTGCCGGACCAGCAGGTCGGTGACGGCGGCGGGCTGCTCGACCGGCACCAGGTGGGAGGCGCCGGGGACCACGGCGAGGCGCGCGTCGGGTATGCCGGCGACCAGGGTGCGGGCCTCGGCGGGGCCGGTGACCTTGTCCTCCGAGCCGACGAGGACGAGGGTGGGCACGCCGACGCGACCGAGTTCGGGCCGTACGTCGAACGCGGCCAGGGCCTCGCAGGCGGCGATGTAGCAGCCGGGGTCCGTGGTGCGGACCATCTGCACGGCCCAGTCGGTGATCGCGGGCTGCGCGGCGGCGAACCCGCCGGTGAACCAGCGGTCGGGGGAGGTACGGGCGATGGGGTCGAGCCCGTTCGTACGCACTATCACCCCGCGCTGGCGGAACTCGTCGGCCGTGCCGAAGCGGGGCGAGGCGGCGATCACGGCGAGCGAGGCGAGCCGCTCGGGGTGGCGGAGGGCCAGCTCGAGGCCGATCGCACCGCCGAGCGCACAGCCCGCGTAGCCGAAGCGCTGCACGCCGAGCCCGTCGAGCGTGGCCAGCAGCCGGGAGGCGAGTTCGGCCACCGAGCCCACCGGGTGGGCCGGCGCGCCGCCGTGCCCCGGCAGGTCGAAGCGGAAGACGCGCCACTGCTTCGCCAGCTCGGGCACCTGGCGGTCCCACATGTGCCATGTGGTGCCCAGCGAGGGCCCCAGGATGAGGACAGGTGCGTCGTCCGGCCCGTCAAAGCGGTATTGCAGGGTGATCGGTGGTGTCTGGCTCACTCGTCAGAGCCTCTCATCTCTCACGGCCGCCCCCATGACGGGGTGCGTGAGGATGTGGGACAGATCAGGTGAAAGACCTCTCGGTCAGCCATGCCATGTACTGCCGAGAAATTCCTCACGCCGGAATTTCAGTAAACCGGCTGATAAGATCCCCTTTATGGCTGATGGGATTTATGTGGGGAATGCAGGAAATGACGCCCCATTGGATCGGGGATGGATTCTGGGTCACTTCAAGGAGGTCGACGACCCTCGGCACACCCGAGCGGTGGAGATCAAATGGGGCATCCATCCGCGTGGCGACGAACGGCTGGAGTGGGTGCGGGGGGAACAGCGCACCGCGCTCCTGGTCCTCATCAGCGGCCGGTTTCGTGTCGACTTCCCGGAGCGCAGCGTGGTTCTTGAAAAGCAGGGAGATTATGTCGTCTGGGGTCGCGGAGTCGATCACTCGTGGTGTGCGGAAGAGGAATCCGTGGTCCTGACGGTTCGCTGGCCTTCTGTGGCCGGTTACGCGGTCGAGCAGGAATAGCCTGGGAATTCTGTCGGGGCAGGTACGGTCACCAGGCGCCCGGGGTGGTGCCGTCGCGCTCGGCGACGAGGACGCGGACGTCCCACGGGCCCAGGTCCACCTCCGCACCGGCTGGTACGTCGTCGCCGCTCAGGACGTCGGAAAGGTTCACCGGGGACGGGACCCGAGTGGGCTGCCAGCTCCAGTTGTGGACGACGTGCACGTGACGCCCGTCCGGCGAGGTGCCGGTCGTGACGGTCACGGTCCCGGGCAGGTCCCGCCAGCCGCCGCGCGTCTCGGGCGCCATCCAGGCGGCCAGGGACCGGGCGAGGTCACGGCCGGGAACCGTGCCCACGCAGGTGACACGGCCTGCGCCGTGTGCGCGGGTGGTGACGGCGGGCCAGCGCCCGAAGTGCGGGTGCTCGTAGGAGGCCAGTGCCTCGGCGTCGACCGGGGTGAGGCCCTCGACCCAGTGCGTCGCCGTCGCCCCGGCGGGCACTTCGAGCGGGCCGCCGTCGGCACCGCGGACCGGTACGGGCCCCGCCAGGTTGCTGAACTCGTCGTAGTGGACGCCCGCTGCCTCGGCGAGACGGCCGGGGGCCTTCTCGATCCTGGCGCGGGCCTCGTGGTCGGCGTACCCGGTGCGGGGGCCCAGGACGAGGTGGCCGCCGTCCTGGGCGTAGGCGGTGAGCCAGTCGCGGGCTGCGTCGGTGGCGATGTACAGCGCCGGTACGACGAGCACGGGGTGGCGGCGCGCGGCCTCCTGCGGTGCCGTGTCCTCGACCAGTTGCGACACGTGGATGATCCGCACCTGCCGGCGGGCGTCGAAGGCGCCGCGGTAGAAGGGGTCGAAGATGCGGTGGTAGGCGGCGGGGTCCGGCTCGCCGTTGGGCTTGGCCAGTGGCGGGTACTTCTGCATCAGCCACTTGCTCGGTGTCGAGTAGACCATCGTGATGTCGGCGTCCGGCTCCAGCCCCGCGACGAGCGGGCCGGCCGTCTCGAACTCGGCGCCCAGGCGCGCGATTTCGGCGTAGGTGCGGCCGGGCTGCCCGCTGTGCGGCAGGACACCGCCCCAGTAGGTCTCGGCGCCGAAGCGCAGGGTCTGCCACTGCCAGTACTCGATCATCCGGGCGCCCCTGGCCACGTGCGCCCACGCCGTCTGGCGCCACTGGCCGTCGTAACCGGGCCGGTTGTCCCAGGCGTAGCCGATGGAGCTCGCGTTGGTCTCGGTGACCAGGAAAGGCTCCTGGCGGGAGGAGTACATCCAGTCCGCGGTCTGGTACATCGACCAGACGCCGCTGGTCTTCCAGCCCTGCTCGTGCTCGTCCGGGGTGGGGTCGGGCAGCAGGAGACCGTCCTGCATGTCGTAGTACGGGTTGCCGGAGGCGATGTCGAGCCGCGCGGACAGTTCGTCGTCCGCCACGCCCTGCCGGGTGTAGGAGATGCAGGTGGTGACGAAGTGCTCGGGGCTCGCGTACTCGCGGACGATGTCGGCCTGCCAGCCGATGAACTCGGTGACCTGCCGGGCCTGGAACTCCCGCCAGGCGACGTCGTACTGCGGCTGTTCGTTGCCGTCCGGGGTCCACAGGTCGGACCAGTCGGAGAGCCGGTGCGACCAGTAGACCAGGCCCCACTCGCGGTTGAGGGTCTCGACGTCCCCGTACTTGTCGCGCAGATGGTCGACGAAGCGCCGGAAGACTCCGCGGTTGTGGAAGAGGTGCAGGCCGGGTTCGTTGTCGACCTGCCAGCCGATGACCGCCGGGTGGTCGGCGTACCGGGCGACGATCTTGCGGATGATCCGCTCGGCGTGGAAGCGGAACGCGGGGTGGGTGAAGTCCACCTCCTGGCGTGCGCCCCAGCCGATGCGCTCACCGGTGCGCCGCTCCCCCGTGATCTCGGGGTACTGGCGGGCCAGCCACGGCGGCACCGCGTAGGTCGGGGTGCCGAGGACGACGGAGATGCCACGCTCATGGGCACCGTCGAGGACCGGCTGGAGCCAGTCGAGGTCGAAGCGGCCGTTGTCGGGCTCCCAGGTGGACCAGACCGACTCGCCGACCCGGATCACGGTGAAGTGCGCCTCGGCCATCAGGTCCAGATCGGTCTTCAGCCGTTCGTCTGGCCGCAGTCGGGGGTCGTAGGCGGGCGTGTACTCGTGGTAGTACGCGGCACCGAAGAGGACGCGGGCGGGCAGGACCGCCATGGGAGAACCTCCGAGGAGTCGGTGGGGGCGTTACTGCCTGAACCGCTCTGTCAGTACCAGCATGTTGCTGTGCGCGCCGCTGCCCCCTCCGAAGGCCTGGGAGGCCAGGAGGAGAGGCCGACGTCCTGGGTACGTCTGACTGCGCTGACATGTCTACGCAGTCAGGTGGGTGCCCGTCAAGCGTCCGGTACGGATTCATCGACCTGGCGCGCCCCCGGCCGGGGGTGCAGTCCGCAGGTCATCCGAACAGGCGGCGCTGGATCTCCCGCCGGTAGTCCTCCAGGGTCCGGTCGAGGTGTACGGCGGTGGCCTCGGCGGCCGCCTCGGGCCGGCCGTCGCGAATCGCGCGGTAGATCGCCTCGTGCTCCTCCACCGCGGCCGCGGTGCCCTCACCGAAGCTGTCGTGTATGCCGATCGCGCTGGACTGGCGCTGGAGTCGCCGGGCGTCCCGCACCGCGCTGCCGAGGAACGTGTTGTGCGAGGCCGCGGCCACCGCCGCATGGAAGTCGTCGTCGGCCTGATTGAAGACGGCGATCTCGCCATGGACGTACCCGTGCCGGCACTGCTCCATGGCGATCTCGAGGGTGCGCAGTTCGGCGGGCGTGGCACGGGTGGCGGCGAGTCTGGCGGCGGCCGTCTCCTGAACCCTTCGGAACTCGAACAGCATGAGCACGTGATCCAGGTCCACAGGCCGGAAGAAGCCTCCCCAGCGGCTGTCGACCAGTAGGCCGTCGTCGTTCGCGACGAACAGTCCGCGCCCCTTGTGCGCCCGGACCCGGCCGAGCGCCGAGAGGATCTTCACGGCTTCCCGAACCACCGCTCGGCTGGTGTCCAGCCGCTGAGCCAGGTCGTTCTCCGTGGGCATCCGGTCACCGGGGGCCAGGCGCGCCTCGGCGATGAACTCGAGTATCCGCTCCGCCACGACCTCGTATCCGGGCCGGTAGTCGCGCCGCTCGTCAGCACCGTTCACCACCGCTGCCACGGCGGGCGTGTGTTTCATGCGTGTTGCCTCCGGGTGACTGCGACGACGGTGACTGATCGGCCCTGAAGCCGCGGTCATCGTACAGGGAGGTGAGGATAAGTAGTACTCATCGATCGAACTTCACCTTCGGAGTCGATCTCCGTTCGGGGCTTAAGTGCCGATTCACCTGCTTCTTCAGCCTGGCATCACCCACGCATCGCCTACTCACGAGTCCAAAAAAAGACATACTCACCTCTTGACGAGCCTCTCGATATGGCGGCTAATTTCTTTCCGCGGCGGTAACGACAGAGCCGCCAGCCGCCCTCATGCAAACCGAGTGGAGTCGCTCATGTCCGTCTACAAGCCTTCGGCCGACCAGGAGACAGGGACCAGCAGGAGACGTGCCGCGGTGCTGGCCGGCTGCGCGGCCACCGTGCTGCTCACCGTGACCGCCTGCGGCGGCGGTGGCGGCACCGCCGGCGGCACCGCCAAGGACGGATTCACCCAAGCCCCGCAGAACAAGGGGGCGTTGACCGTCTGGGTGGACGCGACCCGCATGGACGCCGCGAAGCTGTACCAGCAGCAGCACCCCGACGTGAAGATGGACATCGTCAGCTACGACGGCGACGCCAACGGGTCCAACTACCTCCAGACCAAGGTCCAGTTGTTCAACCGCACCGGCAAGGGCTGGCCGGACGTCGTCTTCAGCTCCCAGAACAACGAGGCGAGCTGGGCCGTCGACGCGGGATTCGCGGCACCGCTGAACAAGGGCCTGATCCCGGACGCCACCCTCAGCGGGTTCGCCAAGGGCGCCAACGACGTCTGCACGGTCGACGGAACCCTCTACTGCCTGCGCAACGACCTCTCCCAGGCGGTGCTCTGGTACAACGCGCCGCTGCTGAAGAAGTTCGGCTACAAGGTCCCGACGACCTGGGAGGAGTACCAGGCGCTCGGTGAGAAGGTCGCCAAGGAGCACCCCGGCTACCTCGTGGGCGACGCGGGTGACACCTTCACCCCCGAGATCTACATGTGGGCGAGCAAGTGCGGCGCCAACCACATCACCGGCCCCAAGTCCGTCTCGGTCAACACCACCAGCGAGGCCTGCACCAAGATGGCCAAGCTGCTGGACGTACTGATCAAGAACAAGTCGATGTCCATCAGCGGCGTCTTCAGCACCGACTTCGGCAAGAACGAGGCCGACAAGGTCCTGCTCATGCCCGGCCCGGCGTGGTACGGCGGAGCGGTCTTCAAGGACGGCCTCAAGACCCCGGCCAAGCAGATAGCGGTGGCGCCCATCCCGCAGTGGCAGGGCGACACCTCACCCTCCACCGGCAACGTCGGCGGCGGCACCTGGCTGCTGTCCAAGCACTCCACCCACCTCAAGGCGGCCACCGACTTCCTGAAGTGGGTCACCACCGACAACGCCTACCAGGGCGAGAAGGCCCCCGGCTTCCCGGCGTACGCGCCCGCCGCCGAGAACTGGCTGAAGGCGCAGGCCGCCTCCGGGTACTACGCCAGTGACCTCACGGCCCTCAAGGACGCCTCCTCGCAGGTGTGGTCCGACTGGGGCTCGGGCCAGTTCAGCCAGGAGGCGGTCTGGGCCGCCACCGTCAAGCCCGCCCTGACCCAGGGCAAGACCATCGAATCGATGCTGCCCGCCTGGAAGGACTCGATCGTCAAGTACGCCAAGGCCGACGGATACAAGGTCTCCCAGTGACCGTCACCCACTCCTCGGCCGGCTCTGTCCGGGGGCGCCCGCGCGGCACCTCCCGGCAGAGCCGGGCCGGCGTGGCATTCGTCGCCGGCTACGTACTGCTGCTGATCGCCTTCGGCGTCCTACCGACGTGTTACGCCATCTACTTCGCGTTCACGGACGCCGGAGGCGTGTTCACCGGCCTCTCCAACT
This sequence comes from Streptomyces sp. NPDC001137, assembly GCF_040298885.1. Taxonomy (NCBI): domain Bacteria; kingdom Bacillati; phylum Actinomycetota; class Actinomycetes; order Kitasatosporales; family Streptomycetaceae; genus Streptomyces; species Streptomyces sp. NPDC001137. The sequence continues at coordinate 5,095 of NZ_JBEPBA010000021.1, read as the reverse complement.
TCGTCACCACGGCACAGGACTTCCGCTTCGTCGACTCCCTGGGCCATGTGGCCCTGTACCTGGTCTTCTGGCTCCTGTCGCTCGTGGTGTTCGTGGTGGTCCTGGCGCTGCTCCTGCACCGGCTGTCCTCCGGGCCGCTCAGTCAGGCACTGCGCTTCCTCTACTACATCCCCGGAGCCCTCGCCGGCGCCGCGAGCGTCCTGGTGTGGCTGTTCATGCTCGACCCGACGGTCAGCCCGGTCAGCTCCCTGCTGGAGACGCTGGGCTTCCACACCTTCGGCGAGGTCATCGCCCCCGGAAACCTGGCACTGCTGTTCACGGTCATCGCGTTCTGGACCGGCGCGGGCGGCTGGATCGTCGTGATGTACGGCGCGCTCAACAACATCCCCAAGGACGTCATGGAGGCCGCGCGCATCGACGGTGCGAACGGCTGGCAGACCGCCTGGCGGGTGCAGATCCCCATGCTCCGCAAGTGGATCGTCTACATGGTGATCCTGGCCTTCGCGGGCGGCGCCCAGCTGTTCGTGGAGCCGCAGTTGCTCTCCCTCGCCAGCGTGGGCGTGGCCGGACGCGACTACTCGCTCAACCAGCTGACGTACGACTTCGCCTTCCAGATGAACAACATCAACGGCGCGGCGGCGGTCTCGGTGGAGCTCCTGGTCGTCAGCGTGTCGGTCGCCGGTGTCTTCGTCGCACGGTCGGGGTTCTTCGATGCCGACTGACACACGACCCACTCCCCCTGCCACCGCCCCACGCACGGAACGGGATGCGAACGTCATGAGCCGAACCCGACACGGGGAACCACGGCAGCGCCGCCGGCCCCCTCAGCACGTGGCCTCCCGGCTGCTGGCGGGCTCGGTACTCACCGTCTTCGTGGTGTTCTTCGTGCTCCCGGTGCTCTGGCTGCTGCTCGCGGCGACCAAGACCGACCAGCAACTGGTCCACGACAACCCGCTGTCCTTCGGGTCCTGGCACGCACTGAAGGCCAACTGGCACGCGCTCACCGCCTTCCAGGACGACGCCATCCTGCTGTGGCTGCGCAACTCCGCCGTCTACGCCGCGATCTCCCTGGTCATCACGCTCTGCCTGGCCATCCCGGCCGGCTACGCCCTGGCGATGACCGAGTTCCGCGGCCGGCACACGCTGCTCGTCTCGACCCTCGTCGTGATGCTGATGCCGAACGCCACGCTGGTGGTGCCGCTGTTCCTGGAGATCAACGCGGTGCACCTGATCGGCACGATGTGGTCGATCATCCTGCCGTACTCGTTCTACCCGTTCGGGGTGTACCTGACGTACATCTACTTCACCACCGCCGTGCCCAAGGACCTCCTGGCCGCGGCGCGGATCGACGGCTGCTCCGAGTTCGGTGTCTTCCGTCATGTGGCTCTGCCGCTGGCGACGCCCGTCATCGCACTGGTCGGGTTCTTCAGCTTCGTCGCCAACTGGACGAACTACTTCCTGCCGTACGTGATGCTCCCCGAGAGCGACCAGATGCCGATCCAGGTGGGCGTCGGCAGTCTGCTCAGCAATGTTCCGTCGTTCAACCCGACCGTCGGCGCCCTCGCGATCCAACGCCCCCAGTTGGCACTGGCCACGCTGGTTGCCATCACCCCCGTGCTCGTCGTGTTCCTGTTCGCCCAGCGCTTCCTGGTCAGCGGAATGCTTGCCGGCGCCACCAAGGAGTGACCGCTCTCATGCCCTTCAGCCCGCACCCCGACGCCTCCGGCGACTCGACACCCGATGTCCAGGCGACGGTCCCCTTGCTCGAACCCCCCGGCTGGGCCGTCGCACAGCGCGCCCTGTTCGACCTGCTCGACCATGCCTGGCGCCGCTTCGCCCGCGACTTCACCGGCCCCGACGGACGCCTGAACTACACCGGCCCGCTGACCACCCGCGACGGCGTGGACGACTTCTACGAGGTCTTCTTCAACTGGCCCCAGCTCTACCTCCTCGGCGGCGCCGACGACCTCCTGCCCGCCAGCGAGAAGCACTGGGAGGGCGTCACCAAGCAGCTGACCGAACTGGACATGCTGCGCGACGAGTACGAGCGCGGCTACGACTGGTTCCACCAGGGCGAGAGCCTGCTCCTGCTCTACTTCCTGTGCATGGCCGCCCCCGACCGCTGGCGGGAGCGCACCCTGCGCTTCGCCGAGCTCTACGTCGACCCCGCCAAGGGCAACTACGACCCCGAACACCGCATCATCACCCGCCCCCACAACGGCAGCGACCCCGAACGCACCGGCCTGTTCGACGGTGACGTGTACCCGTGGCTGCTCAAGGAGGCCGAGACCTACGGCTACCCGCTCGAATGGCTGCCCGAGGCCCAGGACGGTCCGTACCCGCTGTCGGCGGATCCGCGCCTCGGCGACCAGATGCGGGACCGGATGGGCGTCGGCGACACCGCGGTCAACCTCGCCGCGGCCGGTCTGGTCCTCAACGCCTGGATCCTGTCCGGCGAGGAGCGCTACCGCGACTGGATCGTCGAGTACGTGGACGCCTGGCGCGAACGCACCCAGGCGAATGGCGGCCTGATCCCGGACAACGTCGGCCCGGACGGCGTCGTCGGCAGCCTGCTGGAGGGCCGCTGGTACGGCGGCCACTACGGCTGGTCCTGGCCGCACGGCTGGCACAGCCTCGGCCACGCGGCCTGCGTGGCGGCGCTCGCGGCGGCCACGGTCACCGGGGACGACGACTACCTCTCCATGGTCGCCACCTCGCTCGACACCCTCATAGGCCACGCCAAGGTCATGCCCCACACCGAGGCCGACTCCAGCCTGCCCTCCAAGTGGGCGGTGGAACTCGGTCCCGACCGGCACACACCCACGCTCCACCTGCCGTTCCGCCACAACGACTCCGGCTGGTTCGACTACAACCCCTCGACACCCCCCGTGCCGGTGGCCCTGTGGCACCACACCTCCTCCCAGGCCGACCGGGCCCGGCTGGAAGGACTGCGCGAAGCGGACGGCATCGACTGGCGCACCGTGCGGCCGTTCCGGTCCAAGGAGGACTCCGGGCACGAGAAGGCGTGGTTCGCCTTCCTCGCCGGCGACGACCCCGACTACCCCGAGCGCATCCTCGCCATGGCGCAGGCCCAGATCCGGCACCGGCTGCGGCGCATCGACCGCTACCGCGACCTGGACGTGCCCGAGGCCGACATCCATGTGTGGCAGCTGTGCAACCCGGTGGTCACCGAGGCCCTCGTGCAGCTGACCTGGGGCGGCCCGCAGGTGCTGTACCAGGGCGGCCTCCAGCAGGCCCGACTGCGCTACCACGACGCCGACGCCCGCCGCGCCGGCCTGCCCGCGGACGTCGCCGCACTGGTCACCTCCATCGACCCCGAGGCGACCACCGTCGAGCTGGTCAACCTCGCCCCCGAGACCGACCGCACGGTCATCGTCCAGGCGGGCGCGTTCGCCGAGCACACCATCACCGGCGTCCGGTACACGGCCTGCACGGACGACGGCTGGATCGGCGACATGTACGACTACGGCCACTCCGAGCCGGTGGTCTCCGAGGCCGAACTCCCTTACGAGGGACCCTATCTGACGGTCCGTCTGCCCGCCTCCACCCGCATCCGGCTCACCCTGCGGCTGGGGCTGCGCACCCGCACCCCCAGTTACCGCACGCCGTTCGACGCGTCCAACTCCCGTGACACGACAGGGGAATCGGCATGAAGCGCATCGCCCAGACCATCAGGCTCCGGCCCGAGCACCGCGAGGAGTACCTCCGGCTCCACTCGGCGGTGTGGCCCGGCGTGGAAGCCGCCCTGCTCCGGGCGAACATCCGCAACTACAGCATCTACCTCCACGGTGACGTGCTCTTCGCCTACATGGAGTACATCGGCGACGACTTCGAGGCGGACATGGCGTCCATCGAGGCCGACCCCGAGACCCAGCGGTGGTGGAAGCTCACCGACCCATGCCAGGAGCCCTTCCCCGACCGGGGCGAGGGCCGCCAGTGGACCGAGCTGCCCGAGATCTGGCACCTGAGCCCGCCCAGCGACGACGCCACCGCCTGAGCCGACTTGGACCCCCTTGTGAACGCACCCGTGCTGGTCGACGCCCACCACCACCTGTGGGATCTCGCCCAGCGTCCGCAGCCCTGGCTCGACGACCCCGACGTGGCGTCGATCCGCCGCACCTTCACCCCCGAGGACCTGCGCTCGACCGCCACCCACCCCGTCGCGGGCCGGCGGCTGCACGGCACGGTGGTCGTCCAGTGCATCGCGGAGGTCGCCGAGACCGAGGACCTGCTCGCGCTCGCCGAGCGGGAGCCCCTGATCCAGGCCGTGGTCGGCTGGGCCGACCTCACGTCACCGGCCGTCGGTGACGTGCTCGACCGTCTGACCTCCGGGCCGGGCGGCGGATATCTGCGCTCCCTGCGTCACCTGGTCCAGGGCGAGACCGACCCCAACTGGCTCCAACGCCCCGATGTGGAACGCGGGTTGAGGGCGGCCCGCGATCGAGGACTGCGCTACGACGTGCTCGTGCGCGACCACCAGCTCGACCAGGCGATCCGGCTCGCGGAACGCTTCCCCGAGCTGCCCCAGGTCCTCGACCACGCGGGCAAGCCAGACCTCGTCCGCCAGGAGCTCGCCGAGTGGGAACGCGGCATCCGGCGGCTGGCCGCGCACCCGCACGTGGTGTGCAAGGTCTCCGGACTGATCACCGAGGCCGACCACGAGAAGTGGACCGTCGACGACATCCGCCCCGCCTGGGACCTCCTGGTCTCCGCCTTCGGGCCCGAGCGGCTGATGTTCGGCTCGGACTGGCCGGTCGCCAACCTGGCGGGCGGCTGGAACCGGTGGGCCGCCACCGTGGACGAACTGCTCAGCGCCTGGAGCGAGAGCGATGTCCACGCGCTTCTCGCCGGCACCGCGACCGCGTTCTACGGGCTCGCCCCCGTCGCCGGAGAGAGCGACGCAACGATCCGCACCACCTGACCCGCCCCGCCGAACATCGCACCGAACCCGCGCCGGACACACCGCCCCGCATGCTCCGGTCCGCGCTGAAGGGACCCTGATCGCACGATGACACTTGCCGTCCGCTACCTGTCCGCCCGCACCCTGGACACGGCTCCCGCCCCCAGCACACCG